>JACQAK010000040.1 GCA_016194985.1 Bacteroidota bacterium | reverse complement strand
CTTTCGGCACTCGCTTTTTTATTTGCCCTTCGGGACAAATAAAAAGAGCTCAAACAAAGCCTCTATCCCTTGCGCAGATGAAACTTTGCAAATACATGATATCAGCGTAAACCAAGCCATAATTGAAATGAAAATTATTTTACCAGCAAAAGTCAGCCAAAAAAGATACTGATTATACTAATTCCAGCATCTTTTTATAAACACCATCTACTTTATCGGTTAATTCAGCGGCATTACCTTGCTCTATGATCTCGCCTTTATCCATCACAATAATTTTTTTGGCATGATGAATGGTTGATAAACGATGCGCTATAATAATGGAGGTTCTGTTTTTAGCTAATTCGAAAGAGGCCTTTTGAATTAATTTTTCTGTTTCCAGATCAATAGAGGATGTAGCTTCATCCAATACAAAAATAGGAGGATTATACACGTATGCTCTCACAAAGGCAATAAGTTGTCGTTGCCCAGCCGATAGCATGGCTCCACGCTCTTTTACATTGTAATGGTAGCCGCCGGGCAGGCCTTCAATGAACTCATGAATGCCAATATTTTTAGCGGCATCTATTACCTGTGCTTCGGTTATAGACGGATTATGCAAAGTGATATTATTTAAAATCGTATCGCTGAACAAGAACACATCCTGCAACACAACGCCTACAGATTCTCTTAATTCATTCAATTGATAATCTGCAATATTTACATCATCAATTAAAATTTGTCCTTTATTAATTTCGTAAAACCGACTCAATAAATTAATGATGCTCGATTTTCCTGCACCTGTTGCTCCAATAATAGCAACGGTTTCGCCATGATCAATTGTAAACGAAACATTTTTTATAATGTAATTTTCTTCTTTATAGGCAAACCATACATTCCTGAATTCAACCTTTCCTTTCATATTTTTGGCAGTGGTGTTTCCATGCTCAGAAATGATCTCATTTGTATCAATCACTCTGAATACGCGTTCAGAGGCCACTACTCCCATTTGCAAAGTATTCAATCTGTCTGCCAGAAGTCTGATCGGTCTGAACACCATGTTAATCATCATAATGAAAAACGTAATATCTCCTAATTGCAAATTATAATCATTGGCTTTTAAGCCGGCAAACCATACAAACAAAGCGATGGATATGGCCGATAAAATTTCTACCACCGGAAAAAATACGGAGTAATACCAGATAGAGCGGATATTTGCAACTTTATGTTTTTGATTAATTTCCTTGAATTTTTCGTACTCGATGTTTTCGCGGTTAAATAACTGAACAATGCGCATACCCGAAATATGTTCGTTTGTAAAGGCATTTAATGACGCCACTGCATTACGAACTTCGGTAAATGTTTTCTTAACTCCATTTTTAAATAAATTAGTAGCAATGAGTAATAATGGGATCGTGCTTAATGTCACCAGTGCTACTGCCCAGTTCTTCATTAACATGGCAGTGATAAAAATAACAAGCATCAGTATATCACCACAGATAACAATAAAACCCTGGGAGAACACATCGCTCAAACTTTCGATATCTGAAATAGCCCTTGTAACAAGTGTTCCAACAGGAGTGTTATCAAAATAGGTATTCTTTAATTTCAGAATATGTGTATACACCTGCAAGCGCAGATCTTTCACAATATTTTGACCCAATAAATTAGTAACATAAATATTGGTAAACTGTAATAATGCTTCGGTTAATAATACGCCAATCAATAACAACCCCATGTAATTGATGAAATCCGTTTTTTCAAAATCCGGCATATAACCTGCATCCGAAGGATTTACGGCACCAATGCAGTTGAGCATTTTATTGATCAGTAAAGGCCTAACGATTGCAAGCGAAGACAATACTAAGGTGAGAGTTACTGCCAGAAAAAACAATTTCCGGTAAGGATTGCTGTATGAGAGAATTCGTTTTAATAACTTAAAACTGAATTTGGTTTTTTGTTCTGTTTTAGCCATTAAATATCTCCTTTGGGTAGTGTATATCTATTAAATACAAAGCGTGACCGGATACTGACATACCTGCTCCTGAACGGTTTTTATTATTAACAATAGTCTTAAATTCTTCCAGATCTATTTTTCCTTTTCCAACTTCCAACAAAGTTCCTACAATAGCACGTACCATATTTTGCAAAAAGCGATTGGCTGTTATCCTGAAAACAAACTGACGGTCATTTAGTTTAGTCCATCTTGCATATGTTACATGGCAGTTATTGGTTTTGGTTTGTGTATTTACCTTACTAAAGCTGGTAAAATCCGTTACCGTCAGTAAATAATCTGCTGCCTCATTCATGGCGTCAAAATTCAAATCTCCATAAAACAGCAAAGAACCTGCGGTTAAAAAAGGGTCTTTGTACGTATGCAGAAAATACTCATAACTTCTAAATTCGGCATCAAATCGGGCATTGGCATCATCCTTTACGGCATATATTTTTTTGATGGCAATTTCGTAAGGCAATACTTTATTGAGCTTATAAATATAGTTAGAGGTCCCGATATGCAGATCGGTCTTATCAGAATCAAAATGCGCATAATAATCTTTCGCGTGAACACCTGTATCTGTACGCCCACAACCCACTACTTCTATAGGATGACCAATGATCATCGACAGTTTTTCCTGCAAAATCTGCTGAACCGTATGAGGTGTATTATCCTGTATCTGCCAACCGTTATAGTTGGTTCCATTATAGGCTAACTGAATGAAATAGCGAGGCATGCGGCAAAGATACGCATTTGGTTTCCGATATTAAAATTAATGAAACCTGATTTCGAGGTACAGTAATTTTTTCTCCTGAGGCTTTGCTTCTTTGGTTTTTTCACGCTTATTAGAGCGCCAAAACAAGCGATGCTTTGATACACCAATATCCATCAGATATTTACTGATATCCGACTTAATAGATTGATTGGTAAAGCCCTCTTCCGAATAAATATCGGTTAATGAAACCTCAGATATGTAATTGGTTCCGGTGCGGGCAATAAAGGCTTTTATGTATTTTTTACGGGCCGTCAAAACAGAGTCCGTTAAATCTGTATAATAAATACGGATCACCGTATCCAGCAATGCCAGAGATCCGCCTCCTGAGGGTTTAGCAATTAGACTGGAATCTTTCAGGCTACTGTCTCTTACGGAGGACGATCTCATACGATACCCTTTGGATACGGATGTTCTTCCGCTCACTTTTCCTGAGCCTGCCTGAGATGCTTTAAATTTACGTCTCTGGCCTCCCATCGCTATCTGAATTCTTTTTTTCAGAGGCTTCATATTAAATTGCTGCTTGACACAGGAAGGCAAAAAACAGATAAAAGGAAATTTGTTATGAATAGCGCAGGAACTAAATATACCGGCAATCAATATGTATATCAATAGTCTCAAAAGATGAATCGTGTTATATCATCTATAACACATTTTGGTAACAGTACCTACAACGTTAAAATATCCGGTTTGTTGGTAATAATGCCATCTACCCCTCTTCTGGCTAGTTTACGGGCTTTTCGGGGATTATTTACAGTCCATACATATACTGTTTTACCTAGTTTGTGGATCTTCCGGATAACTCTTCTGCTGCAGAATTTATAATACACATTTACTCCTTCCCAGTTTTCAAAATCATCTTTACTAAAATGCTTATCAAAATTAAAACTTACCAATGGCAGGTTAAACACAATTAATTTTTGTAGATTAATACTGCTGTCTCTTTTAGCTACATTAACTAATGCTTCCTTATCAAAAGAATGAATGGTGTGCACCCAGCCCTGAGCATGGTGTTTCGCAATCAAATCCAGAATATGTTTTTCGATATTGGGATAATACGAATTTCCTTTTTTTAACTCTATTAATAACTGGCAGCGACCGTTGATGAGCTCAATGGCATCTTCCAAAGAAGGGGGAGGAACTGTAAGAGATTTAGTTACATTAATTTGCAGGCCTTTAAATTCATTATAAGTCAAATCTTTGATATTGCCTTTACCATTAGTGGTTCTATCTACACTCAGATCATGCATCAACACCACCATACTGTCTTTCGTTTGATGAACGTCGGTTTCTATAACCATTGCTCCCATTACTATTGCTTGTTCAAATGCAACCAGTGTATTTTCAGGAGCATAAGCACTGGCGCCACGATGGGCAATAATGATGGGGTTTTGGGAAAAGCAGAATGAATAACTAATAAACAATATTATGCTTATCATCCTCCGCCCTGCGGGCACCTCCTTCAAAGGAGGAAATATTAAAACTTCAATCTCTAACAAGTTCTAAGTTTTCCATGTTAACGGTCATTTTTAAAATACCGAAAGTGATATTTACTTTCTCATCTTTTAACGACTCTACAATTCCTATCTCGCTACTATTTAAAATTTTGACTTTACTACCTACTTTCAATAAGGGTTTAATACGGGCCACTTTTTTCTCTGCAAAACTATCCCGCTTGTTTTGTTTTTCCAGATCCTTCCGCTTTTTGGTTTCAGCAGTGATTCCATCAATAAAGCGTTTGATCACTGCTTTACGATCTTCGTTCTTATTCCACTCGTCCATCAGGCGCAAATAGCGTTGCCCGAAATCTGCCAGACGAGCCAGTTCTATTTTACGTTCCCGCTCACGCTCTGTTTTATCGCGCCAATTATTGAATAAGGTATCGTATTTCTCTTTCGCTATTTTACGCAGAAACTCCTGATGTTCCATGCGTTCAACCGCTTCGGTGAGTTTTGTTTTTTGTTGCTGAACTTCTGCCAGTAGCTTATTAAGATCCACCTTATCGGTATCAATCTTTTGTTTGGCTCTTGCAATCAGGTCTTTAGGAAAACCAACACGCTCAGCCACTTCAAAAGTATAGCTGCTGCCCGGTTCACCAACGGTTAAGATATATTTAGGATCAAGGGTTTCCAGATCAAACAACATACTTCCGTTTGAAACACCTTTTAACGTATTTGCCAATAATTTTACATTTGGAAAATGTGTGGTAATGATGCCAAATGTTTTTGATCTCACTAACTCTTCCAGTACCACTTCGGCCATAGCGCCTCCCAATTCAGGATCAGTGCCGCTTCCAAACTCATCCATCAATACCAACGTTTGTGCATTTACTTGTCTTAAAATAGCGATCATATTCTTTAACCGGGCGCTATAAGTACTTAACTCGTGCTCGATACTTTGTGTATCGCCAATATCAATTAGAATATGAGTAAAGAAACTCATCACCGAGTTCTCTGCAACACTTACCAGCAAACCACTTTGCAGCATGGTTTGCAGCAGACCCACGGTTTTCAGCGTGATGGATTTCCCTCCGGCATTTGGTCCTGAGATCACCACCAAATGATTTTCGGCATTCAAATGAATAGTTAAAGGAACCGTTTGCTTTTTTAATTCTTTATTTTGCAAAAACAACACCGGATGACAGGCCTTATTTAATTTAAGCTCTGATGTAGCAGAAATAGTGGGTAAAGACGCATTGATAAGCTGTGCAAACTTAGCTTTGGCCTTCAAAAAATCCAGTTCAATCAATAAATCATTATACTGTTTTAACTGAGACGAGAACGGTCGTAAGGTATCGGTTAGTGCTCTTAAGATACGGTTGATCTCCCGTCGCTCATCAATTTCCAGCTCCGCAATATCATTGTTAATGCTAATAGTAGCGCCGGGTTCAATAAAAATGGTTTTTCCCGTTTCGCTCTTATTGTGTACAAAACCACTAATCTCCGATTTATGTTCTACCAGCACTGCCAGTGTTCTTCTGCCGTTAAAAAAACTTTCTTCGTTATCTCTGATAAAACCTAATTTGCGTAATTCGTTCACCTGCCTGTCGAATTTGGCATCACTCTCCCGACGCTTATCTGACAGGTCTTTACGGATCTTTTGCAATTCTTTGGACGCCGAGTTTTTGACCGTTGCATCAAAATCAATAATGCGATCGATCTCTTCGATGATTGATTTGTTATCTTCTAATCCATCGGCTAATTGCGCCAGATACGGCAATTGTAATTTTCTGTTCTTTAAAAAACGAATGGCGGTATTGCTGATCTCTGTTGCCTGTTTAAGCAGGAGGAATTGTTCTTCGGTAAGCATACTTCCCTCCAAAGACAATAACGACGCTTCTTTTCTGAAATCGTCGAATTGAATATCCGGAAAAAAAGAATCGCTGCTCAGTACGTCTTTTAATTCTGCAACTCTATGTAATTCGATTGTTAAGTTTTCGTTATGCTCATATACAGAAATGTGTGAAGCTTTCTGTTTGGCGCCATTACTATGACAAAGATCAGTAACGTATTTTTTTATTTTATAAAACTCTAATAATTCGAGGGCTTCAGATTCTATAATGTTCATTTCAGCATTAAAATTAAACTTTTATTTCAATAAAAAAATTCATTCAAAGTTTTGTAAACTAAAATTTTCCTTTATTTTTGATAGGTTAAATAAAATAGATTACTTAACCACATAGAAACATAGAATACATAGAGAATTTTAAAGTTAAATAGTCTAAGTAGAAAAACGAAAGAACAAAAATTATAAAAGACAACTAACCATTAAGGTTTAAAAAATGAAACAAGCGATTATTACAAAACTGGAAGAAATGCTTCAGCAACCTGAAGCTAGTGCTGTTGCTCACCAAATGCGCACTCTGCAAAAAGAGTATCAAAAATTGTGGACAGCTGAATTTGAAACTGCCAAGCAGGAATTTGTTGACGAAGGTGGCAAAGCCAAAGAATTTGAATATGCCAAATCGCCCGAAGACATCAAAATCTCTGAGCTGTTTGACAAGATCGAAAAAAAGAAAAAAGAAGAAGATAATCGTTTGGCTATTGAACAAGCCAAGAACTTAGTGATCCGTCAGGAAATTATTGCCAAGATTAACGACCTGAGCCAGGTAAGTGATAACATTGGTGCTGCTATTAAAAAATTAGTAGAGCTTCAGGGCCAATGGAAAGCAACCGGCGCGGTATCACCTCACAAATACAAAGAAAATCAGGCAGAATACAGTAAAGCTATTGAAGAATTTAATTACAAATTAAGTTTATCCAAACAATTACAGGAGCATGATTTGAAACGTAACTACGAATTAAAAACGGAGTTATTGGAAAAAATAAAAAGCATTAAAGATCAAACCAATATTAAGGAAGCGGAACGTTTAATTAAAATTTACCGTAACGATTGGGAAGAAATAGGGCCTGTGCCTAATGACAAATGGGATGAGCTGAAAGGCAGTTTCAGAGCGGCTTTGGAAGAAGCCTATTCGAAATTAAAAGCACATTACAATTCGGTTGAAGAAGAAAAAGAAGCGAACTTAACTCTAAAAAAAGAGTTGATCCAAAAGATCAAAGCCATCATTACCAAATCAGAAACAGCCGGCGGACAGGTTTGGAACAACTTAACCAATGAGTTGGTAGCCTTACAGACCGAATGGAAAACTATTGGAAGAGCCAACGCAAAAGATAACGATAAAGTATGGGCCGAGTTCAGAGAATTATGCGATTCGTTTTTCGAAAAGAAAAAAGCATTCTTTAGTGTGGTACACGAAAAAATGGGAGTGATCAAAACTCAAAAGCAGGAATTGATTGCTAAAGCCAATGCCCTAAAAGATAGTACAGACTGGCAAAAAACAGGTTTAGCGTTAATTAAATTGCAGGATGCCTGGAAAAAGGTGCCACATGCCGGCGGAGACGAAACCAAATTATTCAATCAGTTTCGTGCGGCCTGTAATCATTTCTTTGATGCTAAGAAAGCACACTTCAGTGCCATTGACGCCAGCTTTGATGCCAACTTAGTAGCTAAAGAAGAACTATTAAAAAAATTAACCGAGTTTAATTTATCAGAAGACCTGGCAGCTAACCATGCAGCCTTAAAACAATTCTCTGCTGATTGGAATGCAGCAGGCATGGTTCCAATGAAAGATAAAAAACGCATCAATGATGCCTTTTATAATCGTTTGGATGAATTGTATGATAAAATGAATGTGAGTGCATCCGAAAAATTCATGATGCAGTTCAAAACCAAATTAGAGCGTTTATCAAACGGAGAAAGCCCTGAGTTAGCGTTAAAGAAGGAAGCCGATTATTTCAAAAAACAAATAGATGAAATTAACGGCCGCATTAAAACCTACGATAACAATTTAGGTTTCTTTAAATCGAGCAGTAAAGGCGTTAACCCTTTTATGAAAGAAATTGAAGATAAGATCAATGCCGAAAAACAAAAAATTACCGAACTGAACGAGAAACGCAAAATGGTAATGGCAGAGTTGAATAAGCTGAAACCTGCGGAGATCGAAGCTAAATAATGTAAAAGCTACCACGGTGTGGTAGCTTTTTTATTTGCGCATTCCCCTCTAGAGGTAGTAGAGAGAGGAAATATAAAGCTCAAGCCGATTATTAGTTTTTCATTATATTTGATTAAGCTCGTTAAACATGTTTAGTCGTTCAATTAACTATAAACTGCTAAGTAGTTACATGTTGCCATAACGTTAGCTGTTATTTTATGATACCTCAACAACAAAGAAAACTCATGACAATACTAAACGAATTAGAAAAAAGAAGTAAGACCCCAAGTGATTCTGTTAAAATTGAACTAAAGCTTTATAATCTAGCTGACAATCTTGAAAAAATGGCAAGAAATCATTTAAAAAGAATCACAAATGTTTTGCCTGAATTTGACATTCATGATGAAAAACACAGTGAAAAGGTTGTATATAATATTGAAAAATTACTAGCTGATAAAGTTGAAAAATTATCTACTTACGAACTCTTTTTAATTCATCTTTCTTCCTTTTTTCATGACTGCGCAATGGCACCATCTGACTGGGAATTGAACGTATTAAAGTTTACAGAAGGAATTGAAAAATTCAAAGTTTATGACAAATCAATTTGCCATGATTTAAAAGAACCTTTTAAGATTTCATATGCAAAAAATGTTATTAAAGAAAACAAAAACATATTCTACGGGACGTTCGATTCTGATGTAAAAAAATGGTTGTTTTCGCCAAACTCTGAAGACGACTTAACTGATTATCTAGCATCAATGCTGGTCGAATACCAAAATTATAGAAATGGTTTCGCAGAACAGCTTAGAAAGGTTACCAATAACAATGAATTTGAAAATCTAAATACCTTTATCCGAACCGACTATATTCGAGCTACTCACCACATTAGAATTGAAACGTACGTAAACAATTTAGAATTCATATTTGGAAGTTCATTTGAACAACCTGCTTGGGGTAAAAGGCTAGCCAAAGATTTGGCTTTAGTTTGCAGGTCTCATGGAGAAAATATAAGCTATTTAGAAAACCTCAATACCTCAGCACAATATTATGGTAGCGAGTCAACCAACTTACAATTAGTTGGAATGTTGTTGCGTTTGGGCGATATTATTCATTTCAGTTATGACAGAGCGCCTCTTGAGTTAAGGACATCAAGGTTGTTTAGGTCTGAATTTAGTTTTTTGCAGTGGGCGTTAAAAAATAATGGCGCTAATTATTCAATTGAAAATGGTAAAATTTCATTCAGGGCTTATTGTGAAACTCCTGAGATATACTTTAAATTACACAACTACTTAGATTGGATAGAAATCGAAATTCAAAATTATTTTAAACTTGATAGATTATGGAATGAATCCTACAAATCCTTTATTCCCAATTTGCAAGATACAATAGAGCGAACAAACATTACAAATAATGAAAAGGTTTTTTTACCAAAACGAGGATTGAGCTTTTCATTGAATCAAAAAAGGATCATTGAATTATTGATGGGAGTTGGTTTATACAAAGACAAGTTTGCTAGTTTAAGAGAATTATACCAAAACGCTCTTGACGCTTGCCGGTGTATGATTTCTGAAGCAAAATCTATTCAACATAAAGCAGAAGGGGTAATCCAATTTAGTATTGAGCGACTTGAGGATAAAGTATATTTATGTTGCAAGGATAATGGTATTGGAATGACAAAAGAAATTATAGAAAGCTATCTTTTAAAAATTGGCAACTCATACTATAAATCTTCTGACTTCTATAAAAAACAAGCGCAGTGGGGTGGTTCGTTTACACCAACTTCTCAATTTGGCATCGGCTTACTTTCCTGCTTCATGCTTGGAAACAAAATAGAAATCATTACAAAAACCAAAGAAGGTGATTTTGTTTCATGTGCGATAGATGGACCACATGAAAACTTTTACTACAAGACTACAACATCTGTAGAAAAAGAAACGATTTTAGAATCAGGAACAGTAATAAAAGTTCTTCTTTCTGACGAGAACAAAAATATTTCTAACAAAGAACTTAAAAAACTATTTCTATTATTAGAAGGAGAGCCTAATTATTTTCCCGAGCAATTTGAACATTATAAAAAAATGTATTTAGACTGGGATAAGCATTTATACCGTATAGTTAATTCATTTGTTACAATGGTTCCTGAGAATATCAAGGTAGAGATCATATTGGAAAACGGAAAAAATCTTCCAATACTAAACAAACCAATTCTTCCTACAAATAAGGAATTTACATTTACAAAAGAAGACAATGATTTTCTTGACTTTTTAAACAACCAAAGAAGAATTGTTAGGTTAAGCACCAACTACAGTGAAATTAAAGATTTATTGGAAACATACCAAATTGATATTAAGTCAGAATCTCTTCACTATAGAACTACACTTACATTACCAAAGCCAGGCGCAATAAACCCTGACCTCCATGCTTTTTACTCCCTTCCAAAAATTGGGTCATCAGGTGTTTGTGTAGATGGTGTATCTCTCAACAACACCAATTCAATCAGCGTTAGTCAATTCTATTCCGAAGCTCTATATAGAAATGGAATATTGAACTTTATTGGAGAAAACAAACCTCAGTTAACGGTTGATAGAACATCTTTAGTAAGTTATCCTCCTGATTATGAAAATATAGCAGAGGATATTTCTAAAAAACTTATTCAGGAAGTAATTTCAATTACAAGACAACATATTTCCAAACACAATTTAAAAGAAGGTGAAACAGAATACGATTTGCTTTGGAAATTCATATTTGAAAAAGTTGGATTTGCTGATTCAATTTTTATAAACGAATTGTCTTATACGGATTACGGTAATATTTTATGGAAGGGCATCGAAAAAGCCACAAATGAAAAAATATCAATCAAAGACTTTCTAAAGAGAAAGGATCTTGAGTTTAAAGATTTTAAATTGTCTTCACTTGATAAGTTGACTGAGAAACTAATACTATTCAAATTATTTTCTGCAACCAAAATTCTTGCTACAAATGATTCTATTAAATGTGAATCAGAAGCCTTGTATAAAGTACCTTTCATCGGCAAAAAAAATGATTTAGACCATTATAAAATTATTATAAAGTCTGACAGTTGGCCTGAGAAATATTCAGAATTTGACATGGTTTCTTCTTTGTTTCCATTGATTCCCGAAAACTTATTTAATAATATAGGCAATTTCGAAGGAACTCAAGTGAATAATAGAGTTAGAGTCCTTCATGCATACAGTAATGGGATAATGGCTTTTTTCGACCAAGACCCTCTACTTGTAAATGAAACCCTAGGATTATATACTCCTGACTCTGATCTTTATAAAAAAGACGTAAATAGAGTTTACCAGTTTGGCAACAAGAGGTCTAATTTTGCTCTTATGGAAATAAACGACCGATATGGAGATAGAAGTTCTAATGAACGATTAGTAATTACTGCTTTTATTGCGCCAAAGCAATTAACAGATAATGAAAAAGTAAAATTGGAGAAAATAAAAGAAAAAGACCAATCATACTACAATGGGGTAACTAATGGATGGAGTATACTTGTTACGGGAAGGCCAAATCATAATATGGTAATTATGCCAAGTAGGAAATCGAGAAAAGAACTTTCATCAGCTTTACCTAATGAGTTTTGGGAAGAAAACAAGGACATAAAATTTAAATACCTAAACGGGGAAGAAATGAAAAACTACGGTTAGCAAAACCTAGCCACTCCGCTGCTTTTGTACCATTACACTGCTAGGTTTATATCACAGCTTGCTAAAAACCTGACAGGTCTTTTAGTTAAATAACCCACTACCCTAAAGTATACCAACGTTGCAAAAGCATATTACATTCCCTACCTTTATGGTGAATAATATGTCCATCTTAAAACTGTTCTCGACTCCACTTCGACTCCGCTCAGTGTGACAGATCGAACTGACAAAAGCGAGATGCAACAATAAAATACAAGAACCATGAAAGTAGAAATCTGGAGTGATGTGATGTGTCCGTTTTGCTATATAGGCAAACACAAATTCGAAAAAGCCTTAGAGCAATTTCCTCACAAAAACAATATCGAAGTCGTTTGGAAAAGTTTTCAGTTAGACCCCACTACCGTAACCGATCCAAGCCTCAACACCATTGAACATCTGGCCCATAAAAAAGGCTGGAGCAAACAACAGGCACAGGAAACAACTGCCCATGTTACCAACATCGCCAAACAGGTTGGTTTGGATTTTCATTTTGATAAAGCCGTAGTGGCCAATTCCTTTGATGCCCATCGCTTATCGCATCTCGCTAAAAAATACGGCAAACAAAATGAGCTCGAGGAAAAACTATTCCGGGCCTATTTTACTGATGGTAAAAATACCGCCGACCACGCTACTCTATTGCAAATAGGTAAAGAACTGGGCATAGATGAAAAAGAAATAAGCGATGTATTACATAGTAGTGCATTCGCCGATGATGTGGAGATGGATATTAGCGAAGCCCAACACATTGGCGTAAGAGGCGTTCCGTTTTTTGTACTGGATAGAAAATATGCCGTATCCGGTGCTCAGGAATCTGATACATTTTTAGGAGCCCTTACCAAAGCCTATGAAGAAAGCGCGGCCTCTAAACTACAACCCTTGGGCAACAACGAAGATGTATGCGGCCCCGAAGGTTGTGAACTATAATATATTTATCATGCACAGAGATCACTTAGCAGAAGTATTTATTGCTGGAGCCATTTTATCCATGTTACTCATGGTTGGTATCCTGTTTCTGATCCTCTACGGCATCTTTAAAAAGAAAAAAGCGTTTTGGCTCACAGGAACTTTGCTGGCCGTTGTTTGGTTATTTCTGTATCTGTTTCTCTTTAGCAGCCGATCGGCCGAGGCCGTTGATGCTACAAAAGAGGCACAATTACAATCCAAATAATAATTTTCCTATTGCTAGAATATTGATGGTTGTAGTTTAAATCAATTATACCCAAATAAGCACCACTTATCAAATTAATACCACCAGTTATTTATTACTATCATTTCTAAGACCCAAAACGCTTAGCTTAGAGCCATAAAATCGCTCGTTATGAAACTACAACTACTTACTCTTCTCACTGCATTTTCCTTAAATGTATTTTCGCAACTCCCAACCATTCAATGGCAGGCAGGTCTTAGCGGTTCTCAAATGGACTTTAGCTATTTTATTCAGCAAACTTCCGACGGAGGTTACATTGCCGTGGGAGACACTTATTCCACAGATGGTGATTTTACCACCAATCAAGGCAATGGCGATGGCTGGGTAGCCAAATTTGATGCCGCCGGTAGCGTGCAATGGAAAAAAACACTTGGCGGAACATCACTGGACGACATCATGTCTATTATTGAAACCAGCGACGGAGGATATATTACCGTGGGGCGTACATACTCGGAAGATGGCGATATCTCAGGCTTTCATCACAGCATCAATACAACGGATTGTTGGGTTGTAAAATTAAACAGCGCAGGTGTTGTGCAATGGAAAAAAGCCCTGGGAGGCACAGGTAGCGAAGAAGGCCGTCAAATTATAGAAACAACCAACGGTTATATGATTGCAGGAAGTTCATCTTCCAACGACGGAGATGTTGCTTCAAACCATGGTAGCGGAGGCACACATGATTATTGGTTAGTAAACATGGATGGCAACGGAAACATTATCTGGGAGAAAACCTATGGAGGGTCGGGCGATGATATGGCTTTTTGTATAGAAAAAACAACAGATGGTGCATTTATAGTAGGTGGAATCGCTACTTCGGCCGACGGAGATGTAAGTGTACATAATGGTACCGGCTTTGCATACAACTGTTGGCTCATGAAAATAAATTCAGCAGGCACCATAAAATGGGAAAAATCATTTTCAACAACAAGTTACACCGATCCTTCGTCCATTAAACAAACACCGGATAAAGGCTTTGTGATTTCAGGCCGTTCGGGCAATGTAGGCAGCCTCGCCACCTTTGATGCCTTAGTTATGAAAGTGGATAGCGTTGGTAACTTACAATGGAAAAAAACATTTGGCGGCACACAAAAAGATGAGTTTACAGGTATCGTAGTAACTTCAAACAACAACTATATCATAGCAGGTACTACTGATTCAAACAACGGAGATATCAGTCATTTTATGGGTGGAATATCTGATGCATGGATCATAAAACTTGACACAAACGGCAACATTATTAATCAAAAAACCTATGGCGGTTCCGGTGATGACGGCTTTGCATCAATTCAAAAAACAACCGACAATAGTATCATAGTAGCCGGATTTTCCTCTTCAACTGATAACGATGTAAGTACTAACTCTGATAATTTAAGTAACAATGTTTGGGTTGTAAAATTTAATGCACTGGATGTCGGCATTGAAGAATCTCAGTTAAATAATAACTTCTCTGTTTATCCAAACCCTGCTCATGATATCATCAACATTAATACTTCTGAGTATTCAAAAAACAATACATACAACATAACAAACGCCCTAGGGCAAACCATCCTGAGCAGCACACTGGCAGGAAAACAAACTACAGTCGACATTCATCAATTGGCCGCTGGGATTTATTTCCTGCAAATAAATGATAAACAGCTACGCACTTATAAAATACTGAAAAATTAAATGAGTCTATTTTTTATCCCGAAGATTCATGATCGGCTTTTCAAAAAACCGATAGATCAGAGCCGATAATACAATAACGATGATCCAGTATAAAAAATATTTGATAACGCCATCCGTTGTGTTCTTCACCGGAAAATTCAGTCGCATGATGGCTGCAACCACAGATAAATTTACCAGATACATGGAGTAGGAAATTTTACTGATAAAAGTGATTGCTTTTACCACAATGCCTTCTGTTCTGTCGAAACTATGAGCTATCGGCAAATACATAAATGCCAATACCGAACATGCCGAAAAAGAAAGCACCTGTGAATAGAAATAATGTTCATCGGTATTAATCATATCAAGCAAAAAATGCATGGCCAATCCTATGGCTAAAAAGACAAAGCGGTATTTTCTCCAAAAACCGGCATAATAAAAAGCGATCCACGCTGCCAACAGCCCATAACCAATAGCATCTATACGGGTAATAACCACCTTTCTAAACTCAGCATCTACATAAGCCCAATCGTTGGCTGCAGGATCGGATTTTAAATACCTGATAAAACAAGGCACAACAATTAATAGCAACACGGTGATAAGAAAAGCCCTTTTCACCGGAAAAAATTTCAGTGTCACCAATAATACCATGGGGGCAAAAATATAAAACCACTCTTCGATAGATAAACTCCACGATTCAACAAAGAACCAGGAAAAGGAAGATGAAAAATTTTGAAGAAAGCATAAGAACTTCCAGCTAAAATGAGTGATGTCGTCGCCCGTAAATTTATAATTAACCAATATATAATTCAGGAGTAAGATCAGATAGTAGTTTGGTAAGGTTCTTAGCCAGCGCCTTTTCCAGAAGCCAAGCAATTGTTGTCCGTTAAATTCAGGATCAGCATTTACCTGTTTCAGCAAGATCGTTCCTATTAATAAACCACTTAATACAAAAAACAGATCAACACCATCTACCGGAACAAAATACGGAAATTCATACAATATGGTATCAGCCGCCAAATACCTTCCATGACTGGCAACTACAAAAATAATAGCCATAGCCCGTAAAATGTCAAGGCCAAATATCCGATGAGTATGGTGTTGCTCCGGCGTGTTGCTCACTATCTTTGCATTTAAAAAAAATCCTTACAATGGGTATTGTAAGGATCTTATTGTTTCTGATTATGGTGTTATATTAATCTGCTAACAACGCTCTTGATACAACAATACGTTGCACTTCGCTTGTTCCTTCATAAATCTGAGTAATTTTAGCATCACGCATTAAACGCTCCACATGGTATTCTTTTACGAAACCGTAACCACCATGTATTTGAACAGCTTCGGTAGTAACCCACATCGCTGTTTCTGATGCAAATACTTTTGCCTGCGCTCCTTCTTTTTCGCAAGGTAATCCCTGATCTTTTAACCAAGCTGCGCGGTAAATCAATAAACGTGCGGCTTCGATACGGGTTGCCATATCTGCCAGTTTAAACTGAATAGCCTGATGTTGGGAAATTAATTTACCAAATGCTTTACGCTCTTTTGAATAGGCTAATGCCAATTCATAGGCTCCACTTGCAATACCTAATGCCTGAGAAGCAATACCAATACGGCCTCCGCCCAATGTTTTCATCGCGAATTTGAAACCGAACCCTTCTTCACCAATACGATTTTCTTTAGGCACTTTTACATCCGTAAACATTAAAGAATGTGTATCACTTCCGCGAATACCCATTTTATTTTCTTTTGGACCTACTACAAAACCAGGCATGCCTTTCTCTACAATCAGGCAGTTAATACCTTTATGTCCTAATTCAACATTTGTTTGCACCATTACCAGATACACAGAAGCTGTGCTTCCGTTGGTGATCCAGTTTTTGGTACCATTAACCACATAATGATCTCCTTTATCAATAGCAGTGGTTCGTTGTGATGTCGCATCACTTCCTGCCTCAGGCTCTGATAAACAGAATGCGCCAATAATCTCGCCTTTTGCCAAAGGCACTAAATATTTTTGTTTTTGTTCTTCGGTACCATAATGTTCTAATCCCCAACAAACCAATGAGTTATTTACACTCATCACAACGCTGCAGGATGCATCTACTTTAGAGATCTCTTCCATCGCCAATACGTAAGAAATAGCATCCATACCGCCTCCACCGTATTTCGGATCAACCATCATTCCTAAAAAGCCCAACTCTCCCAGTTTTTTAACCTGTTCTGCAGGAAATTTCTGGTGTTCATCTCTCTCAATTACTCCAGGTTTACAGTCGTTTTGAGCGAAATCTCTCGCTGCTGCTTGAATCATTAATTGCTCTTCTGTCAGTTGAAATTGCATGGTTTTGTGGTTTTAATAGTTGAACGAATTATCCTCACAAAAATAGAAGATATTTCGAATTATCATATCTAAATCGTCGATTTGTTAAAATTATTTTGTTGAGAGTTTTTAGCAAATTGTCCCAAACGAATAACAATTCTGCCTAATTTTAGTTTAAGATGTTACAGAATTCAATGAAAATACTAGGAATCATGAGTGGAACCTCTCTCGACGGACTGGATCTGGCCTTATGCGACTTTAGCATCAGGAATGGCAGGGTTGATTTTCAGTTATTAGCGGCCGAAACCATTACTTATGAGTCTTCCCGGAAAGAAAGTCTAACAAATGCCTTTCGTATAAGTGCGGAGCAGTATTTTAAGTTACATGCGTCTTATGGCGAATTTATTGGCAAATCGGTCATTGAGTTTTTATTCAGGCACAAGCAAACAGCGGATTATATTGCTTCTCACGGGCACACCATTTTTCACCAACCCCAACAGGGCTTTACTACCCAAATAGGTTGCGGTGCAACCATTGCCGCCCAATCGGGTATTCACACTATTTGCGATTTCAGAAGTCTGGATGTGGCTCTTCAAGGTCAGGGGGCGCCCCTGGTACCTATTGGCGACAGAGATTTGTTTGGAACTTATGAATCCTGCTTAAACATAGGGGGTATTGCCAATATTTCCTTTACCAAAAATGGCAGAACCTCTGCTTTTGATATTTGCATAGCCAACATGGCTCTTAATTATTTAGCGGAAAGTGCCGGTCATTTATTTGATAATGGTGGTAAAATGGCCGCTTCCGGCAAATGTGACCAGGTTTTGTTACAACAGTTGTTAGCCATTGAAACGCAACAGCAATCGTTGGGCCGTGAATTCTTTGAACTGCAATTTTTACCTTTGCTTCAATCCTCCGGTATTTCTGTAATCGATAAACTGGCTACCTGTGCGGAATATACGGCTATGCAGATTGCACAGGTATTAAAAACACATCAGCTACATTCGGTTCTGATAACAGGAGGCGGCGCTTATAATTTGTATTTAATAGAGCGATTGAAACATCACTACAATGGAACAATTGATATTCCTTCAGATGATATCATCCAATTTAAAGAAGCCATTATTTTTGCCTACTTAGGATATTTAAGAATAATAAAACAAACCAATACCTTAAGCTCCGTTACAAAAGCCAGCAGAGACAGCATTGGAGGATGTTTATATTTAGGAAGTAAATAGATTTCTTGCCAATTTACGCAGATGATAACGCTAAGTTTCGCAGAGAAATAAAAAATAAATCAGCGGACCTCTGCGGCTTAATCTGCGGTACTCTGCGAGAAAAAACAAATAAAAAAGCTCTCGCAAATTTACGCGGATGATAACGCTAAGTTTCGCAGAGAAATAAAAAATAAATCAGCAGACCTCTGCGGCGTAATCTGCGGTACTCTGCGAGAAAACAAATAAAAAAGCTCTCCCAAATTTACGCGGATAAAAACGCTAAGTTTCGCAGAGAAATAAAAAATAAATCAGCGGACCTCTGCGGCGTAATCTGTGGTACTCTGCGAGAAAAAATAAATAAAAAAGCTCTTGCAAATTTACGCGGATAAAAACGCTAAGTTTAGCAGAAAAATAAAAAATAAATCAGCGGACCTCTGCGGCTTAATCTGCGGTACTCTGCGAGAAAAACAAAAACAACAACACTATGAACTACCTGTTAGTATTTATCGGCGGCGGATTAGGAAGCATTTTACGTTTCATTATTGCGCTGTTTTTTGGCAAAACAACCTTATCCCTTCCTTTAGCAACCTTGTCCTCCAATGTGATCAGTTGCTTTATGTTTGCAAGTCTTATATATGTGTATCAGGAAAAAAATTTAATTCCCGATAACTACAAACACTTTGTATTAATAGGTATTTGCGGAGGATTAAGTACCTTCTCTACGTTCAGTTATGAAACCTTTGAATTAATCAAACAAGGAATGACTGCCTGGGCATTGATTAATATAGCCGTAAGCTGTGTGCTTTGCACAGGAATATTTTTTGTGTTTGCGAAGTAAAAAACGATTAAACAAAAACACAAGTTGTATTAAAATAATTTGAATTTACTTTATGATCAGGGCGTTTCCGCCAGTGGGCGGATCGGGCT
>JACQAK010000190.1 GCA_016194985.1 Bacteroidota bacterium | reverse complement strand
TCAAATGTATCTTATAGCTGGACAACATCAGGAACTGGAACAATATTATCAGGAGCAAACAATTCTTCAGCATTAGCCGGATCTGTAGGTCAATATGAAGTAACGGTTACAGATAATACGAATGGATGTTCAAGTACACAAACAGTAACTGTTACACAGGCAAATGTTACAGCATCATTTACAGCTAATCCTGTATCAGGATTATCTCCATTAGATGTGAATTTTACTGATGGAAGCTCTGGTTCAGGATCTATGAACTATAATTGGGATTTTGGAGATTCAAATACTTCAACTGCACAAAACCCTAACCATACTTATACTACAGGGTCGTATACTGTCATCTTAACTGTTTCATCAGGTCCTTGTGTTGCAACCGCAACTACAGTTATCACCGTTGAAGATGGATTAACATTGGAAGTTCCTAACGTATTTACTCCAAATGGCGATGGCTCTAATGATATCTTTACTATTAAATCTACCGGCGTAAAAGAAATATCCTTACAAATATTCAACCGTTGGGGTCTTAAGCTTTATGAATTTGCAGGTCCAAATGCTTCATGGGATGGCTCAACAACTCATGGAAATAAGGTGCCGGAAGGAACATATTTCTTCTTCGTAAAAGCTACCGGATTTGATGGAAAAGAGATTCAGAAAAACGGAACTGTGAATCTTTTCCGATAACTTTCTGTATTATTTCTGTAGAAAAACAGGCCTTCTAGACAGAAGGCCTGTTTTTTTGTGCCAATCCATTTTAACAAAAAAAAAATGGTGCAATAAAAAAACTAATCGTTATAATCACTATTTTTATAGCTAATTAATCATTTTTTATCAGATATGAAAAAATCAATCCCATCCATTAAAATCTTATTTACAATTTGCTTTATAGTTTTTGGTCATATTTTAATTTCTCAGGAAGAAAAATTAAAATCAAATAATGGAAATTCAAAAGCTTCTGCGAAACAAAATACGGCTTCGACTAACGACGATGCTCTAAGATCAAAAGTATCTAAAAACATGAGTAATAATGCTGCTGTTCAGAAACAAGTAGACACTCAGGGACAAAGTTTTCAACTTGATGAAAATGATATGTATCAAGGAAGAAAAGAAGAATTTTTATCGCAAATTACTTTAAAAGAATTACCTGTTGATTTTCCAAAATATGAAAAATGGATGGGGGTTCGCCACTACAACGAAGCTATAGACGATTACTATAGAAAACATTTAGATATTGTGATTCCGATAGTGAAACAAAAGTTAACTCAAGCACATTAATCAAAACTTTAATTAAACTATTACAAAACAAAAATTGCGTCTCTCATTACCTTCAAATACAATCTCATGAATTCAAAAAAATTACTCTTATTCATTTTATTAGCCTTCTTTACAAAAAGTATCTTTTCCCAAGGTACGTTGTGTTCATCTGCTACTCCATTTTGTACTGCCGTAGGAACTCCCTTTACATATCAAAATGTAACGGGTACTGCTGTTGGACAATCGGGTCCAAATTATGGATGTTTAGTAACTCAACCTCGTCCATCCTGGTTTTATATTAAATCATCTTCAGCCGGTGTAATGACATTCAGTTTAACTCAATCTACAAGCCCCGGAGGAACTCCGAATATTGATGTGGATTTTATTGCGTATGGGCCATACTCAGCTGCCGCATTCCCTAATGCATGCTCTAATTTAACAGGTGGTTGTACATCCGATCACAACTGTGCAGGTAATACAGAAGATTGCAGTTATAGTTCTTCTGCAACTGAAACAATGACATTGAACGCAACGGCTGCTGGACAATATTTTATTATTATGATCACGAATTATAATGGTACTGCCGGATTTATCACTTTTACACAAACAGGAGGTCCTGCGACAGATTGTTCCATCACTTGTCCAAGCGTAACATCCGGAGATGGCTTTACATTGTCTTCCGGCCAGCCGCTTCCATCTATTTTATCTTGTGATGCAACAACAATTCCATTATATGCGTCAGATAGCTCACCATTTGGTGCGCCGGTTGTACCGGGTGTTATGTTTCATTTAACAACTACTTCCAACTCTACTTATTCTATCAACGTGACTTCATCTACCGGAGGATCGACCGTTCTTGGTCCATTACCGGCAAACACTAATGTTGATTATCAGTTATATTTCATGAATCCTGCAGCTACATACTCGTTTGATTTTTGCGAATCAAATACAGCAGCAGCCAATGTGCCATATGCAATAGTAGATTTAGCAAGCGGAACAACATTTACATTTGGAACCTGGGTAGATGATGGCGCATGCCAAACAGTTGTTGTTCCGGCAGGTACAATTAAAGGTGTATCAACTTTTACAGCATCATGTGGGGCTTGTGTAACGTCAAACGCGTGGGGAACAGGAAGTTTTAATCCATCAATCGCAGGAGTGGGTACACACACCATAACCTACACCTTTGCTCCGGGAGCACCATGTGCTCCTTATGTATTTTCTAAAGTCATTACCGTTGTGTCTCCTACGGTTACTACTGCCATGACCAATACAACTATATGTGAAGGCGCTTCGGCAACATTAACAGTATCTGCTGGCCCAACTCAAACATTTTCAAATACATCCAGTTATACAATACCGGATGGCAGTGCTACCGGGGTATCTTCTCCAATTACAGTTTCGGGCATTCCCGGTAATGCAGGATCCAGTTTAATATCGATTAATGTAAACATAACTCACGCCTACGATTCTGATCTTGATTTATATTTAGTGTCTCCTTGTGGATATACAATTGCTTTATCGCAAGCAAATGGTGGCAGCGGAGATAACTACACCAATACAACTTTTTCTACCAGCGGAACATCTATTTATGCAGGAACGGCTCCATTTACTGGTACTTTCAGACCAGAAGACCCTCTATATGCATTAAGTGGCTGTGCCAGCAACGGTACATGGAGATTGTTTGTTAAAGATGATTATACTCCGGATCAGGGAACAATTACAAGCTGGAGTATGTCTTTTACAGATAAAAACACATACAGTTGGTCACCAAGTTCCAGCTTATCAGCTTCTACGGGTACAAATGTTATTGCAACTCCATCTGTAACTACTGTATACTCTGTTACTGCCAGTACAAATGCAGGTTGTGTAAGTGCGGTGAAAACAATTACAGTAACAGTTAATCCTAAGCCTACGCTTACTATAACGCCGGCAAGTACAGTAGTTTGTGCAGGAACAGCAGTTACATTAACCGGAAGTGGTGCCTCCACATATACCTGGACAGGTGGTATTACAAACGGATCAGCATTTACTCCAGCCTCATCAACATCTTATACATTGAGTGCCAGCTCTGCCAGTGGTTGTACAAATACTGCAGTTGCTTCTGTCAGTGTTAATCCAATTCCTACAGCTAATGCAGGCTCTCCTTCTACCCTTACCTGCTCAAGTCCATCTGTAACTTTATCCGGATCAGGCGGAGGTACTTATGCTTGGACTGGTCCTAGCATTACATCCGGTTCAAACACAGCTTCACCCGTAGTAAATGGGCCGGGCACTTACAGTTTGGTTGTAACATCAACAGCAGGATGTACATCAACTGTTTCTACAGTAGCTATATCTCAAAATACAGCAACTCCAATAACAACTGCAGGAACAACAGGTTCTATTACCTGTACAACGAATACCATCAACTTAACATCCACTTTGGCAGGGATGAATTACACATGGACAGCGCCGGCTGGTAGTTCTATTACTAGTGGCGTGAATTCACAAAATGCAACAGGGCAAGGCGCAGGAACTTATACAGTAAAAGTAGTAAATGCTACTACAGGATGTTCCGTGCAGGCAACTGTTGCTGCTAATGTTAATACAACAACTCCTGTAAGTACTGCCGGAACAACAGGATCTATTACCTGTGCAACTAATACAATCAGTTTAACATCAACTCTGGCCGGTATGAATTACACATGGACGGCGCCGGCTGGTAGTTCTATTTCCAGTGGCGTGAACTCACAAAATGCAGTAGGACAAGGCGTAGGTACCTATACTGTAAAAGTTGTGAATGCTACTACCGGATGTTCTGTACAAGCAACCGTTGCTGCTAATATCAATACAACAACTCCTGTAAGCACTGCCGGAACAACAGGTACTATAACCTGTACTACTAATACAATTAATCTAACTTCAACTTTAGCCGGTATGAATTACACCTGGACTGCACCTGCGGGTAGTTCTATTACAAGTGGTGTAAATGCACAAAATGCAGTAGGACAAGGTGTGGGCACTTACACAGTAAAAGTTATGGATCCCGTAAATAGCTGTTCTGTTCAATCTACTATTGCTGCAAACGTTAATACAGTTGCTCCAATAACATCTGCCGGTACAACTGGATCTATTACCTGTACAACAAATACAATCAATCTAACGTCTACTTTAGCTGGCATGAATTATACATGGACAGCGCCGGCAGGCAGTTCTATCGCTAGTGGTGTGAATTCACAAAATGCCGTGGGACAAGGTGCAGGAACTTATACCGTAAAAGTAGTAAATGCTACTACAGGATGTTCTGTGCAAGCAACCGTTGCAGCTAATGTTAATACTGTTGTTCCGGTTACAACAGCGGGAACAACCGGTACTATCACCTGTACTACTAATACAATCAGCTTAACATCTACTTTGGCAGGCATGAGTTATACATGGACAGCACCGGCAGGAAGTTCTATTATCAGTGGCGTGAATTCACAAAATGCAACAGGGCAAGGAGTAGGAACCTACACTGTAAAAGCTATGGACGCTGTAAGTGGCTGCTCTGTACAGTCAACTATTGCCGCAAATGTGAATACAACAACACCTGTAAGTACTGCCGGAACAACAGGTACTATCACCTGTACTACTAATACAATCAATTTAACTTCAACTTTAGCAGGTATGAATTACACCTGGACTGCACCTGCGGGAAGTTCTATTACAAGTGGTGTAAATGCCCAAAACGCAACAGGCCAGGGAGTAGGAACGTATACCGTAAAAGTGGTGAATGCTGTCAATGGTTGTTCAGTACAATCTACAATTGCAGCAAATGTGAATACGGTAACACCTGTAACAACAGCAAACACAAGTGGTTCTATAACGTGTGTAACAAACACCATTAGTTTAACATCAACGCTGGCAGGTATGAATTACACCTGGACCGCTCCGGCAGGTAGCTCTATTGCCAGTGGAACTAATTTACAAAATGCAACAGGACAAGGTATTGGTACTTATACATTATCTGTTCTAAACTCTGTAAATGGATGTACTTACAGTACTTCTATAGCCGCTGTTCAAAATACAACCACACCAACCTCTGTAAATGCGGGTCCAACCCAAACATTAATTTGCGGTGTACCAACTGTAACATTAACGGGTTCGGCAACTCCTGCATCCGCAACTGCCAATTGGCTTGGAGGTGTATCTAGCCCTAACAGTTTTACAACAACAACCGGTTCGGCAAACACATATACATTACAAGCCATTGATCCTACAACAGGATGTTCGATAAGCTCTACGGTACAAGTTCTTTCTTCTGTTGGATCTCCTACCGTAACAGCAAATGCTGTAACTAATTCAATAACCTGTACCAATTCATCTGTAGGAATTGGAGTAACTCTTTCGTCTGCAGGTCCTGTTACTTATCAATGGTCTGGCCCTGGTATTTCAGGTGCAAATAACAATGCAACAGCAACAGCTACTGTAGCAGGGGTATATAATGTAACCGTTACAAATAACCCGGGAAATAACTGCTCCGTGCAAATTAATATTACCGTGCCTTCAAATACTACGGCTGTAGTAGCTTCTATTAGCCCTGCATCAACCATTACCTGTAATACGCCAAGTGTTACATTAAGTGCCAGCCCGGTTGGTTCTACATACACTTACACATGGTCGGGTAATTCTCCGGTAGTGAGTGGTGGATCCACTCAAAATCCGATTGTAAATGTAGGCGATACATATTCTGTAGCAATCACAAATACCGTAAATGGATGCGTTGGAAATGCTGCTATTACTGTAGCTTCGAACACCACTGCTCCGATAGTAAATATTGCTGTTCCATCAGTAACAACAACATGCGCTAACCCTACAGTTACGATAGCAGCTTCCTCTACTCCATCAACAGGCGTTACATATAGCTGGACTGCTCCTGCTAGCGGATCATTAAACAATAATACAATTTCTAATCCTATAGCCAGTGGAAGTGGTATATTTACAGTAGTAGTAACAAATACGGCTACGGGCTGTAGTTCTTCCATTACTCAAAACACATTAGAAGTTGTAGCAGATTCGGGCATTCCAACAGTTACATTATCTTCAAATTCTGCTTCAATAACATGTTCAGATCCCGCTCCAAGTGTTTCCATTACTACAACTGCATCACCTGTTAGTTATAGTTGGTCTCCTTCTTCAGGTATTGTTCCGGGAACTGAAACAACTTCTACTCCTTCATTCACGGCAGCCGGTTCATATAGCGCTGTAGTAACCAATACAAACAGTGGTTGTGCAACAAGTTCCAGTGGAAATGTTGTAACGGTTACATTAGACAATACTGTTCCTGTTTCTACCTTATCATCAGGCGTGAATAATGGAACATTAACCTGTTTAACTACTTCCATTTCTGTAACACCTACCGTTGTTCCTGCTAATTCCAATTATACCTATTCTTGGTCTCCATCTGCAGGTATTTCTTCACCGGTAAATCAGGCAAATGCTACATTTACAGCTGCCGGAGTTTACACATTAGCTATTACTAATACCTTAACAGGTTGTGTGTCTACGTCCACTGCTTCTGCAAATTCATTTACTGTAGTTGCGGACAATACACCTCCTACATTTACATTAGGCACAGCTCCTTCGGTAACTACTACTTGTGCGTTCCCAAGTGCTACTTTATCTGCCAGCAGTAATGCCGATCCAAATTCAGTATACACATGGATTACTCCTACTTCTAATACATTAACGGGTAATCCTTTAATCAATTCCACTCCTGGAATTTATACGGTAACGGTTACAAATACAGTAAACGGTTGTTCTTCGGCTGCGACTGGTCAAAATACAGTAGAAGTTATTGCTGATGCAGGAATTCCTTCTGTTAATTTATCAGCAACATCTGTATCCATTACATGCTCTAATCCAACGCCAAGCGTTTCGATAACTACAACAGCATCGCCTGTAAGTTATAGCTGGTCGCCTTCTTCAGGCATTGTTCCGGGTACTGAAACTACATCCACTCCTTCATTTACTGCAGCCGGTTCATACAGTGTTGTGGTAACCAATACAACCAGCGGTTGTTCTACAAATTCAAACGCAAATGTGGTAACTGTTACTTCAAATAATACAATTCCTGTTATCCTGCCCTTTGTAGGAGCTACTAATTCAGGTACCGTTAATTGTATAACATCATCTGTAACAGCCAGCCCAATGATAAATCCTTCCAGTCCTGATTATACCTATGTATGGTCACCTACCGGAACAGGGCTTACAACACCGGCTAATCAGGCAAATGCTACATTTACTGCTGCCGGAGTTTATTCATTAGCTGTAACTAATAGTGTTACAGGATGTACTTCTGTTATGGATGCTGCCAGTACGTTTACAGTATTTTCTGACCAAACCCCACCAACCGCTACAATCGTTCCTGTTTCAACCAATACGATCATAGGCTGTGGTGCAAGTAATGCAACCGTTACATTAGATGGCAGTCAGTCAACAAGTACTAATCCTTCCCCTGTATTTACCTGGTTACCTTCAAATACATCAGGTGCGACATTACCTGTTACAACTTCAGGTACCTATACGTTAGTAGTGACAGATGCTGTTAGCGGATGTTCAAATACTGCTCAATATTTTGTAGACGGAAATACAACACCTCCTCAAAATGTGAGTGCCGGAGCAATTGCCAATATTGCCTGTGGCAGTAATACAGTAGCCTTAAATGGAACAACAACATCCACTAATGTAAGCTATAGTTGGTCCGGGCCTTTAGCTACAAGTATCGTTTCTGGTGGATCAACACTTAATCCAATTGTAACAAGTATTGGTCCGTACACATTAACAGTAACGGATAATTTAACTGGTTGTCAAAGTACAGCAACTGTAAACGTTTCGCAGGCAAATGTAACTGCTGCATTTACCGCTGATCCTACAACAGGTATCTCACCATTAACGGTAAACTTTACGGATGCCAGTACAGGAGCTACCAGCTGGAACTGGAATTTTGGAGATTCAAATACTTCAGCCACACAAAATCCTACTAACGTTTACACATCTGGCAGTTATACCGTTACTTTAACGGCATCTTCAGGTTCCTGTACATCTACAGCAACTTTAGTAGTTGTTGTAGAGGATGGTTTAACATTAGAAATTCCTAACGTGTTTACACCTAACAATGATGGTAAAAATGATGTATTTACTATCAAATCAACAGGAGTAAAAGAGATTTCATTACAGATCTTTAACCGCTGGGGTGAAAAACTATATGAATTTTCAGGTGCAAAAGCTTCCTGGGATGGAGAAGTTCCTAATGGTAGTAAGGCACCGGATGCTACTTACTTCTATTTCGTAAAAGCCACCGGATTTGATGGTAAAGAAATTGAGCAACACGGAACAGTATCTTTATTCAGGTAAAAAATAACCAATCTTCAAAAAAGTCTTCCATTTCAGGAAGACTTTTTTGTTTTTTGGAATTAAAAGTCATAAAAAGGGCATTTATAGTTCCTTTTGGGAGTTTAATAATAAAACTAAAAAACTAAACAAACCACTTCCTTTAGATGGTTTTAACCCGAATTAAGACTATTTAGTCTATTCATACAAAAAAAACCAAATTATCTTCAATATTTTTCAACAATTTTTTTGTTGATGAAAAAAATAATTATATCTTTGCCGTCCTCAAAAACATGAGGTTACTAAAATAACAGTAAAAACAAGCAATACAACAAGGTTAACATGCCAACTATACAGCAATTAGTAAGAAAAGGACGCTTTAAAGCTCCTAACAAAAGTAAATCGGCCGCTTTGGACTCTTGTCCACAACGCCGTGGTGTTTGTACACGTGTGTACACAACAACCCCTAAAAAACCTAACTCAGCTATGCGTAAAGTAGCGAAAGTGCGTTTAACGAATAAGCAAGAGATCATTGCTTACATTCCGGGAGAAGGTCATAACCTGCAAGAGCACAGTATCGTATTGGTACGTGGTGGTCGTGTTAAGGATTTACCGGGAGTTCGTTACCATATCGTTCGTGGATCTTTAGATACTGCGGGTGTTGAGGGTAGAAAACAACAACGTTCCAAATACGGGACTAAACGTCCTAAGGCAGGTGCTGCAGCTCCGGCTAAGAAAAAATAATATTCAAAAAATTTAAGTAGATTTCAAGAAATGAGAAAATCAACCGCTAAAAAAAGAATCTTGTTACCAGATCCAATATACAATGATATATTGGTAACTCGTTTTTTAAACAGTTTAATGTATGACGGTAAGAAAAATACCGCTTCAAAAATATTTCATGAGTGTATAGAAATCGTTGCAAAACGTACTAACGAAGATGGATTAGAAGTATTCAAAAAAGGATTAGCTAATGTTACTCCTCAAGTTGAAGTTCGTTCTCGTCGTGTTGGTGGAGCAACTTTCCAAATCCCTTCTGAAGTTCGTCCTGAAAGAAAGTTAGCATTAGCTATCAAATGGATGATCACTTACGCTCGTAAACGTAACGAGAAATCTATGGCTCAAAAATTAGCCGGAGAAATCGTTTCTGCATCTAAAGAAGAAGGAGCAGCTTTCAAAAAGAAAGAAGACGTTCACAAAATGGCAGAAGCTAACAAAGCATTTTCACACTTTAGATTCTAATTAGAAATAATGGCTGACTTAAGATATACAAGAAATATAGGTATCGCTGCGCATATTGATGCTGGTAAAACAACAACAACTGAGCGTATTCTTTACTACACAGGTGTAAACCATAAAATTGGTGAAGTTCACGAAGGAGCTGCAACAATGGACTGGATGGCACAGGAACAAGAGCGTGGTATTACTATCACTTCCGCGGCAACTACTTGTTTTTGGAAATACCGTGATAACAATTATAAAATTAACATCATTGATACACCGGGACACGTTGACTTTACGGTTGAGGTAAACCGTTCATTACGTGTATTAGATGGTTTAGTGTTTTTATTTTCAGCAGTTGATGGTGTAGAACCTCAATCTGAAACTAACTGGCGTCTAGCGGATAATTATAACGTAACCCGTTTAGGATTCGTTAATAAAATGGACCGCCAGGGAGCTGACTTCTTAAAAGTAGTTAAGCAAACACGCGAAATTTTAGGTGGTAATGCAGTTCCTCTTCAAATCCCAATCGGTGCTGAAGAAAACTTTATTGGTGTGGTTGATTTGATCAACTTCCGTGGTATTGTTTGGAATGAGCATGATAAAGGAATGACTTTTAAAGAAGTTCCTATTCCTGAAGATTTATTAGCAGAAGCTACTGAGTGGAGAGAAAAAATGTTGGAAGCAGTTTCTGAATTTGATGATAAAATCATGGAGAAATTCTTTGATGCTCCTGAAACAATCACAGAAAGAGAAGTATTAGACGCATTACGTAAAGCTTGCGTTGCCAATAAAATTGTTCCAATGGTTTGTGGCTCATCTTTCAAAAACAAAGGTGTACAAACTATGTTGGATTTGGTGATGGAATTAATGCCATCTCCATTGGATAAAGAAAACACAAAAGGTACAAACCCTGATACCGGAGAAGAGGTTTCTCGCAGACCGGATGCAAAAGAACCATTTACAGCATTAGCGTTTAAAATTGCTACTGATCCATTCGTTGGTCGTTTATGTTTCTTCCGTGCTTATTCAGGACGTTTAGATGCAGGGTCTTATGTATTGAATACCCGTTCAGGAAACAAAGAACGTATCTCCCGTATCTTCCAAATGCACGCTAATAAACAAAACCCGATTGAATTTATTGAAGCCGGTGATATTGGTGCTGCAGTAGGGTTTAAAGATATTCGTACAGGTGATACCCTTTGCGATGAGAAAAGCCCGATCGTATTAGAAGCGATGAATTTCCCTGAGCCAGTAATCGGTTTAGCTATTGAGCCTAAAACTCAAGGCGATTTAGACAGATTAGGAGTAGGGTTAAATAAATTAGCTGAAGAAGATCCAACTTTCCGTGTACATACTGATGAAGATTCTGGTCAAACCATTATTTCCGGTATGGGAGAGTTACACTTAGAAATTATTATCGACCGTTTAAAACGTGAGTTTAAGGTTGAAGTAAATCAAGGTGAGCCTCAGGTATCTTACAAAGAGTCTATCTCCGGAACATACGAACACCGTGAAGTATACAAAAAACAAACTGGTGGTCGTGGTAAATTTGCTGATATTAAAGTTGTATTAGGGCCGGTTGATCCTGATTTCGATAGAGAAAAAGCAAAATCAGATCTACAATTTGTTAACGAAATTACTGGTGGTTCAATTCCTCGTGAATTTATCCCTTCAGTTGAAAAAGGATTCAAAGCATCCATGTTAAATGGTGTATTAGCAGGATATCCTTTAGATAACTTAAAAGTGCGTTTAATTGATGGTTCATTCCACGCAGTCGATTCAGATTCATTATCTTTTGAAATCTGTGCCCGTTCTGCTTACCGTGAAGCATTAGGAAAATGTAAACCGGTTTTAATGGAGCCTATCATGAAAGTGGAAGTATTAACTCCAGAACAAAACATGGGTGATGTTGTAGGTGACTTAAACCGTCGTCGTGGACAAATCGAAGGAATGGATTCTAAAAATAACTCACAGGTTATTAAAGCAAAAGTTCCTTTGTCAGAAATGTTTGGTTATGTAACTCAGTTACGTACATTAACATCTGGTCGTGCAACGTCTACAATGGAATTTTCTCACTATTCTGAAGCTCCGGCCAACGTTGCAGCTGATGTAATAGCAAAAGCAAAAGGTAAAAAAGAAAACGCATAAACAGTATTATATAATAACTCACATGAGCCAAAGAATCAGAATAAAATTAAAATCTTACGATTACAACTTAGTTGATAAATCCGCTGAGAAAATCGTTAAAACTGTGAAAATGACAGGAGCTGTAGTAAATGGACCAATTCCATTGCCTACTAACAAAAGAATCTTCACTGTTTTACGTTCCCCACACGTTAACAAAAAAGCGCGTGAGCAATTCCAAGTTTGTGCATACAAACGTTTATTGGATATCTACAGTTCTTCTTCAAAAACAGTAGATGCTTTAATGAAATTAGAATTGCCTTCTGGAGTAGAAGTTGAAATCAAAGTTTAACCCTCTGTTCGTTTAAGAATTCAGAGTCAAGGAAAATAAAAAAAGTAAATAACAAATAACAAAAAGTAAAATGTCTGGAATTATTGGTAAAAAAATAGGAATGACTAGCTTCTTCGATGCCAATGGCAAGTATGTGCCATGCACAGTTATTGAAGCAGGTCCTTGCGTAGTAACGCAAGTAAAAACCAATGAAGTAGACGGTTACACAGCTTTACAGTTAGCTTACGATGAGAAAAAAGAAAAACACACATCGTCTGCTATGAAAGGTCATTTTGAATTAGCAAAAACAACCCCAAAACGTAAAATTGTTGAGTTCCGTTCTTTTGAGGAAGCAAAAAATTTAGGTGATGTTGTAACATTAGACATCTTTTCAGAAGGTGACTTCGTTGATATCGTAGGTACC
>JACQAK010000078.1 GCA_016194985.1 Bacteroidota bacterium | reverse complement strand
TATCACTTGTCACTTACCACTTCACTCTTATCACTTAATAACTTTTCAATAGGCAAAATCATCGCGTCTATATCTCCTGCACCTAGTGTCATTACTACTTGGGGCGGATGTGTTTTTAAAAATCCAAGCACATTTTCTTTTTTTACTAAGAATTTGTTTGTGCTTTTCATTTTATCCAACAGCATCTGTGAATTGATTCCTTCGATTGGCTTTTCACGAGCAGGATAAATGTCTAACAATACACATACATCCAACAAATCTAAACTCTCTGCAAAACCGTCGGCGAAATCCCGGGTGCGTGTAAACAGATGTGGTTGAAAGATGCCTGTAATTTTTTTGTCAGGATATAATTGTTTTGCTGCAGTAATAGCGGCTCTCAATTCTTCCGGATGATGGGCATAATCATCTATGTACACGACTGATTTCGTTTTTACACGGTAATCAAATCTTCGTTTCACTCCTTTAAAAGAACGCAGGGCTTTGTTGATCACATCACCCTTGATACCTAATTGTTGTGCAATAGCTACTGCTGCAATCGAATTCTCTACATTGTGTAAGCCCGGTAACCCAATGGCTACATGGCTTACAGGCTCTATAGGGCTCTTGATGTTATAACAAAATTCACCATCAATAATCTCAATAGAATCCGCAGAGTATTCAGTATCTAAATTTAGTGAGTAGATGAGGCGTTTAACATTGAGCTTCAAATCGTTATCAACATTTTTTTTAACAATCAAAAAGCCGTCTTTTTGTACCTGAGAGGCAAATTGTGTATAGGTTTGGTGCATAGCGTCTTTGTCGCCATAGATATCCAGATGGTCGGCGTCAACGCTTGTTATTACTGTGATGTAAGGATGCAGAGTTAAAAATGAACGATCGTATTCGTCAGCTTCTACAACCACGTAAGCATCTTTATCGTTAGCGTCACCTAATAATAGATTGGTGTGGTAATTTTGTGAAATACCTCCTAAAAAAGCAAAACAATTGATGCCTGCTGTTTTTAAAATGTGTGTGGTAAGTGTTGTGGTGGTTGTTTTTCCATGAGTACCGGCAATGGCAATGGTTTTAAACTGTTTGGTGATCTCCCCTAAAACCCAGGCACGTTTTTGCAAGTGATAACCGTTATTTTGTAAATACACAAATTCAGCATGGTCTTTTGGAACAGCAGGGGTGTAAATCACTAAAATCTCTTCTTTTTTATAGTGTGAAAACAGTTCTTTCACAAGGATTTCATCTTCATGAAAGTGAAGTTGAACACCTTCTGCCTGTATCTGTCGGGTGAGTTCTGTTTCTGTTTTGTCGTACCCGTGAACTGTTTTTCCATAGTGATTGAAGTACCGAACCAACGCACTCATGCCTATACCACCGGCTCCAAGGAAATAATATAGTTTGTAGTCAAGTATGTTCATGTGGGACTAGAGGCTGTAGTTGGCTAATTTTAGGACTTCGAGGGCAATCACATTGGCTGAGTTCTGAAATGCCATCTGACTGATATTGTTGGTTAATGTTACCTGCTGCGCAGTATTACTAATTAAAGCAATAGCTGTTTGCACCAGAACACTTTGTGCTTCATGGTCTTTTACCAATAAGGCTGCATTTTTGGTGGATAAAGCCATTGCATTTTTTGTTTGATGATCTTCCGCTACATTAGGAGAGGGCACCAAAATGCTTGGCATACCAATATTGCATAGTTCGGATACGGAACTGGCGCCTGCCCTTGAAATCACTATATCCGCAGCGGCATATGCCAAATCCATCCGTGAAATAAATTCCAACGCATACATATGCTGATTGGCAAATTTTTCAACCTGCTGAGTTGCTGTTGTATAGTAACCTTTGCCGGTTTGCCAGATCAATTGAATATTATTGTCTACTAATTTTTGTAAACCTGCTCCTATAGATTCGTTAATGGTTTTTGCGCCAAGGCTTCCGCCGATCACTAGAATGACCTTTTTATTGGGGCTCAGTTTAAAATAAGCCAAGGCTTCATCGCGGTGTTTTTTCACGTCTTTTAAATCCTGACGAACAGGATTGCCTGTTAGAAGGATTTTGTCTTTTGGGAAGAATTTTTCCATGCCTTCATAGGCCACACAAATTTTGCTGGCCTTTTTAGACAATATTTTATTGGTGATGCCGGCGTAGGAATTCTGTTCCTGTAATAGTGCCGGAATACCATTATTCACAGCTGCTTTCAATAAAGGGCCTGAAGCGTAACCGCCTGTTCCTACAACCACCTGCGGTTGAAAGTCTTTAATGATCTTTCTGGTTTTTAATAGGCTTCGGATAATTAGGAACGGTAATTTTAAATTAGCCAGAGTCATTTTACGTTGAAGTCCTGCAATGGGAACGCCAATGATTTTATAGCCTGCAGCAGGAACTTTTTCCATTTCCATTTTGCCTAAGGCACCCACAAATAAAATATCTGCATGGGGCACTAATTTTTTTATTTCGTTGGCAATAGCTACCGCCGGAAATATATGACCTCCTGTGCCGCCTCCGCTTAGTATGACTTTTAGTGGTTTCATTTTGTTTTTGTTCTGTCATGCTGAACTTGTTTCAGCATCTCATGAGGCCCTGAATCCGCCAGTTGGCGGACAGGGTGACGTGCAGTTACTCTGTGATGACTTCTGTTGTTTCTTTTTCTTTTGAATCTTCGTTTGATTTACTCACACTTAAAATAATACCAATGGCGATACAGGTAAACCAAATGGAGGTTCCTCCCATACTCACTAATGGTAATGGCTGGCCCGTTACCGGAAATAAATTCACAGCAACCGCCATATTAATTAATGCCTGAAACACCAGGCTAAAACTAAGGCCAACAGCCATGAGCCCACCGAATGTTTTTTCTGAGTCCCTTAATATTCTTATCCCTCTGAATAATAAGATCATGTATAAGAATATCATGGCAAAGCCTGTGAACAAGCCATATTCTTCAATGATAATGGCATAAATAAAATCGTTATGTGCCTGTGGTAAAAAAGCGCGTTGCGTGCTGTTTCCTGGACCTTTTCCAATAATACCACCGGTAGCGATCGCGATTTTTGCCTGTTCGCTTTGGTAATTACTGCTTGCGTCTCCTTTACTGAAGTTCTCAATACGTGCTTTCCACGTGGCTCCTCGTCGCATTAGATCCGGGAACTGATAAATTATAACTCCCAGTATTAAGGCAAAGCCAACACAGGCACCTAATATATATAAGATGAATTTTATTTTTACTCTACCTACAAACATTAAGAAGAGGCAATTCATAAATAGTAATGCTGCTGTAGAAAAGTTGGCAGGTAAAATTAAGGCACAAATAATTCCTATTGGTACTAACAGGTATTTAATAACGGATTTAAAATCGTCTAATTGACCCTGGCGAATGGTAAGTGTGCGAGCTACAAAAATCAATAAAATAATTTTTGCTAAATCGGATGATTGAAATGATAACCCTAACCCCGGAATTTCAATCCATCTGCTAGCTTCGCCGGCACTTACTCCTTTTAACAAGGTAAATAACAATAATGGAATCACTAAGAAAATACCTATTTGCGCTGCACGCGAAAACAGCGTGTACTTTAATTTATGAACGAAGTACATAATTAATAAACCACACATGATCAGAAAAGCGTGTTTAATTAAAAAGACTTCGGCATTTCCTTGTTTAAATTTATTAGCTAATGTTACAACAGAACTATACACTACCAAAATAGATAGCAACGACAATAGGAACACTATTGCCCAGATAACTCTATCTCCTTTTAAGTATGATAATTGTTTCATTTTCTTTGTGTGATTGGTGGTAAGTGAATAGTGGTAAGTGTGAAATCTTTATATAAAGTATTTCTTATCACTTAACTTTTGCCACTTAACACTAACTCTTTAAATTTATTTCCTCTGTTCTTATAGTTGTCGAAAGCATCATAACTTGGGCAGGCAGGCGAAAATAAAACCGCCTGATTTTTAATAGCTTTTGCTTTTGATACTTCGACAGCACTCTCTAAATTGTCTGTAACAATGACCATAACATGTTTATTAAAAATATTTTTTATCTCAGGAAAACGTCGCCCGAAATAAATAACCGTTTTGATGTTATAGTAATTGACATTGGTAAACCATGAGTAATCTGTTTTTAAATCGTCTCCGCCTAAAATCAATACTATTTCTGCATCTACAGAATTAATACTTTCAACCGCTTGTTTTGCATTTGTTGCTTTTGAATCATTAATAAACGTCACATCGTTTATCGTTGCTACAAATTCAAAACTATGGTCTGTTTCTCTGTTTATTGAGAACGTTTTTTGACCTAATGCAACTTCTTTCATATTATAGACTTCTTACAGCAGCTTTAAATTGAACACCTCTGTCTTCATAGTTTTGGAATAAATCAAAACTTGCACAAGCCGGAGACAATAAAACGGCATCGCCTTTGGTTGCTAATTTATATGACATAGCAACTGCTTCGGCAGCAGATCCGGCTTCCATAATGTTTTCTACAGAGCCTTTAAATGCTTTGATGATTTTTTTATTATCTACACCTAAGCAAACAATTGCTTTTACTTTTTCTTTTACAAGATCCAGTAATTCATCGTAATTGTTTCCTTTGTCTTGTCCACCAAGAATTAACACGGTTGGTTTTTGCATGCTTTCTAATGCATACCAGGTAGAGTTAATGTTAGTAGCTTTAGAGTCGTTGATAAATTCGATGCCATTGATTGAGGCAACAAATTCTAAACGGTGTTCTACATTCACAAAGTCTTCCAGACTTTCACGAATGATGTCTTTGCGTATGTCGACGATACGCGCTGCCATCGAAGCAGCCATTGAGTTGTAAACGTTATGTTTACCTGCAAGAGCCAATTGTTCTAGGGTCATAATTAAGGGTTTAGGGTTATTATTATAATTAAGGGTTATTTCATTGTTTTGTAAAAAAGCACCGTTGCCATCTATCTTTTTTTTAATGCTGAACGGAATCTGTTGGGCTTTGATAGGATGTTGTCTCATGTATTCTTCCATTACTAAATCATCTGCACAATACACAAAAGCGTCTTTTTCGGTTTGGTTTTGAGTAATACGAAACTTGGAAGCCACGTAATTCTCAAATTTGTATTCATATCTATCCAGATGATCGGGAGTGATATTTAATAGAATGGCTACATCTGCTTTAAAATCAAACATGCCGTCTAATTGAAAGCTGCTTAATTCTAATACGTAGTAGTCAAAATTCTCTGTCGCAACCTGATACGCAAAACTCTTTCCTACATTACCGCCTAAACCAACATTGTATCCTGCTTTTTTTAGAATGTGATAGGTGAGTAGGGTAGTGGTGGTTTTCCCGTTGCTACCGGTGATACATATTTTTTTTGCATTGGTATAACGCCCTGCAAATTCTATTTCAGAAATGACAGGGATGTTTTTTTCTTTTGCTTTTTTGATCAACTCTACTTTATCAGGAATGCCGGGGCTTTTGATGATCTCCGTGGCATTTAAAATTAAATCTTCGGTGTGAGTTCCTTCTTCAAATGCAATATGATGCTTTTGTAATTCTGTTTTATATTTTTCCTGAATCAAACCTTTGTCGGATACGAACACGCTAAAGCCCTTTGACTGCGCCAATATTGCACTGCCAACGCCGCTTTCGCCGCTTCCTAATATCACAATTCGTTTATTCAAGTTTATATTATCTTAATTTTAATGTTACAATGGTTAGAGCTGCTAACATGATTCCAATAATGAAAAAGCGCATCACAATTTTTGATTCATGAAAACCCGATTTTTGGTAATGATGATGTAGGGGTGCCATTTTAAATAAACGATTGGCTTTTGCAAATTCGAGGCCGTGCTTTTTCTTTTGGTATTTGAAATAATAAACCTGTAAGATCACGGATACATTTTCTACTAGAAACACACCGCATAAAATGGGGATCAACAATTCTTTTCGAATGGCAATGGCAAATACCGCAATGATACCTCCAATGGCTAAGCTTCCCGTATCTCCCATGAATACCTGAGCCGGAAAAGCATTATACCACAAGAAACCAACGCAGGCCCCCACAAAGGCCGCCATAAACACTACAAGTTCACCGGTATTGGGTATGTACATAATATTTAAGTAATCGGCAAAAACGGTGTTACCACTTACATATGCTAAAATTCCAAGAGTGGTTCCAATAATAGCACTTGTTCCCGCCGCGAGTCCATCAATACCATCGGTAATATTCGCACCGTTAGAGACTGCTGTCACAATTAAAATAACAATCGGAATAAAAATCAACCAGCCATATTTTTGTGCATTGTCTCCCATGAACGATAAGACTTTAGCATAATCAAATTCATTGTTCTTTACAAAAGGAATGGTGGTTTTGATTGTTTTTATTGGTGTGGAAGAATATTTTGGAATGGTTAGATTTTTGTTTCCACTAATGGCATCATCAAAAGAATAGGCGGATTGTTGGTTAGCCGTTACTCGTTCTTTGATCACAACATCGGGATGAAAATAAAATACAGCACCTACTAATAAGCCAATGCCTATTTGCCCTACTACTTTAAATTTGCCTTGCAAACCTTCTTTGTTTTTCTTAAATACTTTAATATAATCATCTAAGAAGCCAATACATCCAAGCCATACGGTTGAGATTAACATTAATACGATATATACATTATGAATTTTTGCAAACAGTAGGGTAGGAATGATGATGGCTGCTAATATGATTAAACCGCCCATGGTAGGCGTGCCGGCTTTTTCATTTTGTCCTTCTAAACCAAGTTCTCTTATAGTTTCGCCGATTTGTTTTTTGCGGATGTAATTGATAATACGCTTACCAAATACCATAGAAATGATCAGCGACGTTAACAATGCTAAAGCAGCTCTGAACGAGATGTATTGAAACACTCCTGCTCCGGGAAAGTTAAAGTGTTGATCGAGGTAGTGGAATAAATAGTAAAACATATTATATAGCTAGCGTTTTAAAGTTTTCTTTTACAATTTCAAAATCATCAAATGGGTGTTTCACACCTTTTATATCCTGATATTTTTCGTGTCCTTTTCCTGCAATTAAAATAATATCTCCTTCTTTAGCGAAAGCCACTGCTGTTCTGATGGCTTCTTTTCTATCACTAATGCGTAATGTTTTTTTCATGTCTACAGGATTGATACCTGCCTGCATTTGGTTTAAAATTACTTCAGGGTCTTCGCTGCGGGGATTATCACTTGTTAATATGATCTTGTTGCTATATTCGCAGGCGATTTGTGCCATGATCGGGCGCTTGGCAGCATCTCTGTCGCCACCACAACCAACCAATGTGATCACTTGTTCGTTACCTGTTCGGATATCCTTAATGGTTTCTAATACATTTTTTAATGCATCGGGTGTGTGAGCATAATCTACAATGGCAACAATGCCATTTTTGGATTTGGTGTATTGAAAGCGGCCTTCCACAGAATTCAGATTACTGAGTGTGGTTAACACCTGCACTTTATCCTGTTTTAATAATATAGCAATAGAGTATACCGCCAGAACGTTATAGGCATTGAATGAACCAATTAATTTTACCCATACTTCCTGATTATCGATGCTTAATAACAGGCCATTCAAGTGATTTTCAACAACGCGGCATTTGAAATCAGCAATGGATTTTAAACCATAAGAATATTTTTTGGCTTTGGTATTTTGTAGCATCACCATGCCATTTCTATCGTCTTTATTAGTTAAGGCAAAAGCATCGTCCTGCAAATTATCAAAGAACATTTTTTTCGCTCTGATATATTCTTCAAACGTTTTATGGTAATCCAGGTGATCGTGTGTGATATTTGAGAAAGCAGCACCTGTGAATTTTAATCCGGTGATACGATGTTGAACTATGGCATGCGAGCTAACTTCCATAAAAGCATACTGACAACCTGCTTCAACCATTTTTGATAATAGTTCATTTAATGCCAGGGCATCCGGCGTTGTATGTGTTGAAGGAATGACAGTAGTGTTGATTTTATTTTCTACAGTAGATAATAAACCAACATTGTATCCTAATCCTCTGAATAAATTAAATAATAAGGTAACCGTTGTAGTTTTGCCGTTTGTTCCGGTAATGCCTACTAATTTTAATTTCTCCGAAGGATTGTCGTAAAAATTACAAGCGATATGGCCTAACGATGCGGAGGAATCCAATACTTTTACATAAGTAATATTATCTTTTAAAGTCTCCGGTAAGTCTTCACAAACAACGGCAACAGCACCAGCTTCAATAGCTACTTCGATATAATGATGGCCGTCGGAAGCAGTTCCTCTGGTAGCAATAAATAAGGAGTCTTTTTTTACTTTGCGTGAATCAAATGTAACCGATGAGATAGCCACATTAGTGGAACCAATGATCTCTTCCAGTCGTGTTTTATATAATATGTCGCTTAATAATTTCAGTTTCACTTTTTTAATATTTTATTGTTCTCGACTACGCTCGAACTGACATTTCTTAAATCTTAATTTTAACTTAGTATGAGGGTTATTTTATCTCCTTTATTAAATTTTTGCCCTGCTTCAATGGATTGTTTTTTAACAGAGCCCATTCCGTATAGCTTTACATGAAAGCCTGAATTTTCCAATAAAAACAGAGCATCTTTTGCCGACAATCCGTTTAAGTTGGGTACAATCCCCTTTTTTAACTGACTTTCCAGATTATTTGCCTGTAATGAAATATGTGTAGAATCAGATGTGTTTCTTGATACATAACCATCTTCTGTAGTAGCTGACTTTACAGGTAATTTTAATGCATTGGAAGCAATCGTCATTTCATCATTTTTTGTTTTGATACTTCCCGGCGCTTTCGTCAATAAATTTTGTTTGTTATTGATTGGTTCTAAGAAGTCTAAGCTGCTGGAGTAAACTTTTTCGGCAATTTCTTTGAATACAGGGCCTGCTACTAAACCACCATAGTAAATACCGTTACTGGGCGAATTAATAATAACGATACATGTGTACAATGGTTTGTCTGCCGGAAAATATCCAACGAAAGACGCCTGGTAATTTCTTTCCCCCACATCGCCGTAGGCGGTTTTTCCACTTCCTCTTTTTACACCTGTTTTGGCAATTTGAGCCGTACCGGTTTTTCCTCCAACTTTAAATGCAGTAATATTTAAGCCTTTCCCGCTGCCATTTTGCACCACACCTTCCAGCATTTCTTTGGCTTTTTTGATCGTGGATGGTTTTACAATTTGTTCGGCAATTATTTCTGTGCTAAATGTTTTAACCGTTAATCCATTACGTTTGATTTCTCTTTCAAAACGTGGTTTTACCATTTTGCCGTCGTTGGCAATGGCATTGTAAAGAGTGAGTGTTTGTAAAGGTGTAATTAAGCTTTCATAGCCATAACTGATTTGAGGAAGTGATAAGCCCGACCAGTCTTTGCTTTTTGGTTCTTTAATCAGCGGATTAGCTTCGCCCGGAATGGAGATGCCTAATTTTTGATTTAAGTGAAATGATTTAAGCTTATTAATGTATTGTTGTGGATTTTTGGAATAATATTTCACAATGGTTTTGGCTGCGGCCACATTAGAAGATACTTCGAAGGCGCGCTTTAGTGTTAGTATAGGAGTTTCAGGTGGATGAGCATCTTTAATGGTCTTATTGTAGTAAGTAACTTCTCCGTTACCAACCTGGATTTTTTCATCCAGACTTAAGTCGTAATCATCCATTACTGCCAGATAGGATGCAAGTTTAAAGGTTGAGCCCGGTTCTGTAGCATAGCCCACCGCATAGTTCAAGCTTTCCGAATAGGAACTGGAATCTTTATCATCTCTGGTTAAATTGGCAATCGCTTTTATTTCTCCTGTTTTTACTTCCATTAAAATAGCGCAACCATGAGAGGCTTTATTTTTGATCAGCGTATTCATTAATGCATTTTCAGCTACATCCTGGATGTTGATATCGATGGTTGTATAAAGATCGCTGCCATCTTTTGGTTCTACTTCGTTTTCGTCATTGATAGGGCGCCATACATCACCGGCAATTTTCTGCATCAACCGTTGTCCGCTTATGCCCATTAATAAGGTGTCGTAAGCACCTTCCAAACCAACGGGTTTCACTCCTTCCCGGGCCATGCCAATAGTACGGGCTGCCAGCATTTTAAAAGGACGTTCACGTTTGTTCGTTTGTAGTGTTACTAAGCCACCACGTTTGCCTTTTTTGAAAATGGGGAATGTTTTTAGTGTTTGTAAATCTTTATAAGAGACATTTCGTTTTAGCACAACATAACGGTCGCCGCTTTTACGGGCTTTACGTAATAATTTGGTGTATTGTTTGGAAGTCTTGTCCTTGAAAAGATCGGCCAGCATAAACCCTAAAGAGTCTACTTTCGCTTCAAATAATTTTTTATCGATGGAAGGAGCATTAATGTCTACCGCTACTTCGTAATAGGGTAGGGAAGTAGCCAGTAAATTACCGTTAATGTCAAAAATATTTCCACGAACAGCCTGTATCTCATGTACCTGTGTATTAAAGGCTTCTGCTTTTGCTTTCCATTCTGCACCTTCCTTAAATTGGATAATACACATTTTATAAAAAATGGACAAAGCGAACACACATAAAAATATGTACACCAAATACGTTCTTGATAATATGTCTTTTTTGTTTTCCAATTATATGTTGTTTGTTGTTTGATTTAAGTTGTTTGATTTGTGACGTTCAAACAACTAATAACCAACAACTATTTTCTTTTAATGCTATCCATTTCAATTTTCATAGGAGCAACCACAGGTTCTTTCAATCCCAGAGTTGCTACTGCTTTTGCTACTTCACTCTGCTTACTTACAAACATTAAATCCGATTTGGATGAAATGAATTCTGTACGCAATTCTTTGATCTGGTTACTTACTTTATTCACTTCTCTGATTTTATCATCTGCATAGTAACCATTAGCGATGTATAAAATGGCAATTAGCCCTAAAAACAAAATGAACGGAATATGTTGTACCGCTCTGTCATCACTTAAAAATGAACCACCAAAAATTTTCGATAAACCTTTAGCTAACACACCTTTCTTGCCAGGCTTAGAAGGTTTTGAGATCACTTGTGGTTCTTCTTGTTCCACTAGTTCTTCTAACTCTTCTAGTTCTTCTTCTTTTGGTATGTTTCTAAATTTGTTTGCCATTTATTATTTAAGATTTAAGAAGTGAGAAGTACAAATTGTACTCTAATTCTTAAATCTGAATTCTTAATTCTTATATTCGTTCAGCTATTCTCAACTTCGCGCTTCTTGCTCTTGAATTTTCTTCTATTTCTTTAGCATCAGGCACAATGGGTTTTGAGGTTAAAGACTTAAAGTATTTGGTGATTTTTCCAAACACAATATCTTTTTCTTCAACCCCTTCCACGTTTCCAGCCCTGATCAGATTCTTTACTAACCTGTCTTCCAAACTATGGTAACTCATCACTACCAGTCTGGCATTTGGTTTTAACAAACTCACACATTGAGTCAGGCATTCTTTTAAAGCTTCCATTTCCTGATTCACTTCAATGCGGATAGCCTGATATACTTTCGCTAAATATCTACTCTCTTCAAATTTTGGTGTACATGGTTTAATGATCTCTTTAAACTGAGCAGTGGTTTCAATACTTCCGTTAGCTCTTGCTTCAAAGATCAGGTTAGCCAGCTTAAAGGCATTATCCACTTCGCCATATTCCCTGAACATGGCGGTCAGTTTTTTTACATCATAGGTATTCAGCACTTTCCTGGCAGTTAAATCAGATTTCTGATTCATGCGCATATCCAGATCGGCATCAAACCGAATGGAAAATCCTCTTTCTCCTTTATCAAACTGATGAGAGGAAACACCTAAGTCGCCTAGTATTCCATCAACCTGAGTAATTCCGTATAATTTCAGATAATTAGAGATGTATCTGAAGTTATGAGGAATAAATGTTAACCGTTTATCGTCAGGAATATTTGCCTTGGCATCTTCATCCTGGTCAAACGAAAACAATTTTCCTTTTGACGAGAGGTGCTTCAAAATTTCTTTCGAATGCCCACCACCACCAAAAGTCAAATCCACATATACGCCGTCGGGTTTTATATCAAGGCCATCTATGCAAGGTTGTAAAAGAACGGGGATGTGATAAGGATTACTCATCGTCTCCATCATTAAAGTTTAAGTTTCCTAAAACATCTTCAGCTAATTTTTCAATATCCACATCCTGAGATAAGAATTGGTCATATAATGTTTTATCCCAGATCTCAATCACATTATTGCTTCCTAAAACTTTAATGTCTGTTTTGATATCCGCATATTCTACCAAAGATTTGGGAAGTAGTACACGGCCTGTATTGTCAGCATCGGCGGCTGTAGCACCACCGGCAAATTTTCTTACAAACACATCGTTGGCTTTTATCAAACGATTGAGTTTGCTTAATTTTTTATTGAGTTTATTCCATTCGTTGATGGGATACAATACCAAACATTTTTGATGAAGATTTCGGTTGATAACAAATCCTTTATCAAACACCTCTTCCAACTGCTTCCTGAGGTTAACAGGAAACATGAAGCGGCCTTTCGCATCTACTTTACAATCAAATTCTCCTATAAGGCTTGTCATCAGTGGGTTTGGTTTGAATAGCGTCAAAAATAATTAAAATTTTACCACTTTCTACCACTTTTAGCCATTATTTACCACTTTTGTTGATAAAATGAAAATTGTTAATAGGAATTAACCGAATATTTTTGTATCGATTTTTTTGATTTTTTGAATAAATTATCTGATTTCATTGATATTTTAAGAGATTTATCCGTTTGAACAAAACCTAAAAAAATCAGATTTGCATAGTTGAGATATTAACAATTATTTTATCTTTGTCCCCCCTGATATGGAAAACCAAAAATTTATAGATGTAGAGAAAATTTTGAAGGAAAAAGCCTTTAAACTTTACAGATGGCTCCCTCGTTTTGCTATAAATTGGCTAAAAAAGAAGCTTCATGAAGATGATATCAATGAAGCCATGAAAGAATTGAAAAATGATGAGGGCCTTGAATTCAACAGAAAGGGATTAGAAAAGCTAGGTGCAAAAGTAGAGTCAATGAACACAGAACTGGTTCCTAAAACAGGTTCTATTATCATTGCGGCCAACCACCCTTTGGGAGGTCTGGATGGGATGGCTCTGATTAAATCGGTAGGAGAAATCAGACCGGATGTGCGCTTTTTTGTGAACGATATTCTGAAGAATTTAAAGAATTACGGGGAAATATTTGTGGCAGTGAATAAGGTAGGCGCATCTTCCACCAAATCTCTGAGAACCATGGAAGAAGTATTCATGACCGAGTGCGCTGTATTATTTTTTCCGGCAGGATTAGTATCCAGAAAACAAAACGGATTAGTTCGCGATTTGACATGGAAGAAGAGTTTTGTTACACAGGCCATTGATCATAAACGAATGATACAGCCTGTTTTTATTGAAGGAGAAAACTCTAAATTCTTTTACAACTTTGCTAATTTCAGAAAGAGAATCGGGATCAAAGCCAATATTGAAATGTTATTTTTGCCGGATGAGATGTTCAGGGCTCAGAAAAAAACGATTCGCATTCACTATAGCAAGCCCTTTGACTCTGCTATCCTTACCGATCGCAAAACGGATAAACAATGGTCTGATCTGATTTATCAGTATATTTACTCAGCTGATTTCATGAAGGGAATTCCGTTTGAGGAGTATATGAAAGACAAGTAAGAAGTGCGATTTCAGATTTTAGAAGTAAGAATTAGTAGTATTTAATGACGATTTAATGTTTTAAGGGAATTATAAAAATCTTAAATCTTAAATCTTAAATCTTAGTTTGTATGGTAAATATAAGAGTAGGCTTTGGGTATGATGTTCATCCGTTAGGCGAGGGTAGAGAGTTATGGTTGGGTGGCATTAAGCTTGAATTTGATAAGGGATGTGTGGGTCATAGTGATGCCGATGTGTTACTGCACGCCATTTGCGACGCCCTTTTAGGAGCGGCCAATTTGAGAGACATTGGGTTCCATTTTCCAAATACCAATCCTAAATACAAAGGAGCTGATAGCAAATTATTGTTAAAGGAGGTTGTTGACTTGCTGGATAAACATGGTTTTGGCATAGGAAATGTTGATGCAACCCTAAGTCTGGAAGCACCAAAAGTAAACCCTCATATCACACATATGCAAAATGTATTGGCCCCTATCATGAATATCACTACCAATGATATTTCTATAAAAGCCACCACCAATGAGCGTTTGGGTTATGTGGGCAGGGAAGAAGGTGTGAATGCGTATGCGGTTGCCTTAATCTATAAAAAATAATCTCATGAAAATAGCCGGTTACATCCTTTTACTAATTGTTGTAACGCTTACTTCCTGTAAAACCAATCTGGTTTACATCAATGTTATCAACCCCGCTCCTGTTACTATTTCCAATGCTACCAAAAATGTGGGTATTGTAAGCCGAACCACGCCTTCGCCCGATAATAAAACCTTAAATACCATTCATCAAAATGTCAATGGCGAATCACTGAAACTCATTCAGGATGCCACGGCAGAAGCGATTCGGGGGCTGAATGATGCTTTAACACAAAACAAACGTTTTGATATTATAAAACCTATTACGGATGTTCAGTTAACGACTCCTGTTACGGGAACATTTCCTTCGCCATTATCCTGGACGGAAGTTGAAAAGATCTGCAAGGATCATGGTGTGGATGTATTGTTTGTAATGGAAGTGTTTGACACAGAACTAAAGGTGGTGCCGATTAACGCTCCTAATAAAATTGATAATATTACGGATGTGATTAATACAGTTGCCAATGCACAGGTTAATATTACCACTACTGTTAAAACAGGTTGGCGCATTTATGATCCGCAAAAGAAATATATTATTGATGAACATCCCTTGGCTGATAACTTAACGATTGTAGCGAATGCATCTACTGTTATAAACACCACCGAAGCGTTGTTAGGAAGAAAAGAAGCCATCAAGCAGGACGCTAATAAATTAGGACATGTTTATGCTGACAGGATTATTCCTTATTGGATAAAAGTTACCAGAGATTATTATGTAAAAGGGAATTATGATTTTAAAGTAGCTACGCGGAAAGCCAGAACCGGAAACTGGTCTGGAGCCGGAGAATTATGGCTAAAGCAAACAGAAAGCAGGAAACGAAAAATTGCAGGACGTGCTTGCTATAACATGGCTATTTTAGGCGAGATCAATGGTGATTTGGATACAGCCATTTCATGGGCTCAAAAAGCATATGAAAATTACAATAATAAATTAGCCTTGCAGTATGTCAATATACTTAAGAACCGCCGTAAAATAAATCAACGTGTAGATTACCAATTAGGTAATTAATCTTTTCTTTCCTGGCATAATTCCACCAAAACACCATTGGTGCTTTTAGGATGTAAAAAGAAGATCAGTTTATTGTCAGCACCCTGTTTGGGTTCTTTGTTCAATACTTCAAAGCCTTCTGATTTCAAACGATCCATCTCCTGATGTATATCATCCACCTCATAAGCAATATGGTGAATGCCTTCCCCTTTTTTGTCTATAAATTTGGCAATAGCGCTATCCGGGTTTGTAGCTTCTAAAAGCTCAATTTTGGTTTCCCCCAATTGAAAAAAAGAAGTACTTACGCCTTCACTTTCAACAGATTCTACCTTATAATGGTCTTTCCCGAAGAGTTTTTTGAATAAATCATTCGAATTATTAAGGTTTTTAACGGCAATTCCAATATGTTCAATTTTCTTAATCATGGCTCTATTTTGCTCAAAAATAAGAGATTTTCCTTAATTTGCTTAAAACCAATAAATCCTTATATTTGTAGCCTAAATTTATAACAATGACACAAGCATTAATCTTAGGGATGTTAGGCGGACTTGGAGCTCCTGAAATCATCATCATTTTAGTCATCATTTTATTATTATTCGGAGGTAAAAAAATTCCTGAATTAATGAAAGGGTTAGGAAAAGGAATGAAAGAATTTAAAGACGCTTCTAAAGGCGAAAGCTCAACTGAAGGAGAGAATAAATAATTTATTTTTTAACTGAACATTAAAGCGTCTTTCTGTTTGATTGACGCTTTTATTATTTTAATACATTAACTGTGTACACATTTACAACTATAAAACATCTTCAAACTGATTTGGCTTCAGGTACTATTTCCTGCGTGCAATTGGTAGAAGAATCCATCAAAGCTATTGACGCTAAAAAACAATTGAATGCGTTTTTAGAAGTGTTTAACACTTCTGCATTAGTGCAGGCCAAACTGGTGGATGAAAAACTAAAATCAAAAACTGCCGGTAAATTAGCCGGAGTGGTAATTGGCATCAAAGATAATATTTGCTACAAAGGCCATAAGGTGTCCTGTTCTTCAAAAATATTGGAAGGATTTGAATCTTTATATTCATCAACGGTAGTAGAGAGACTGTTAGCAGAAGATGCCATCATTATTGGTCGTTTGAACTGCGATGAATTTGCGATGGGTAGTAGTAACGAGAACTCCGCTTTCGGAAAAGTCTTAAACCCTTTGAATGAAAAAATGGTTCCGGGTGGTTCATCCGGTGGTTCTGCAGCGGCTGTAGCGGCTAACTTATGCCATGTGGCTTTAGGTTCCGATACAGGGGGTTCTATTCGTCAACCGGCTTCGTTTACAGGAACCGTTGGATTAAAACCTACTTATGGACGAATTTCCCGTTGGGGGTTGGTAGCTTATGCTTCTTCTTTCGATCAGATCGGACCTATTACAAAGACTGTACAGGATGCCGCTTTGTTATTAGAGATCATGGCAGGAAAAGATGAGTATGATACTACTGCTTCTCAAAAAGCAGTGGGTCATTATGTCAATGAGTTAGCAGACACTAAAAAATATAAGATTGCTTATTTGAAAGAATGTGTAGAATCTAACGGTTTAGACCCTGAAGTAAAAAAACACACGTTGGATTCTTTGGATAAATTAAAGCAATCAGGGCATACGGTGGAAGGTGTTGATTTTCCTTATCTGGATTTTTTAGTGCCAACCTATTATGTTTTAACTACAGCAGAAGCTTCGTCTAATCTGTCTCGTTTTGACTTGGTACATTCGTATTAAGCGCCGGATATTATGATGCGTATTATAGTAAAGCCCAAAAAGTGAGAAATAGAATACGCCAAAAAACACGTGAAATCTTATCTCAGTACGATTTTATCGTAACGCCTTCTACACCGGGAACAGCTTTTGAATTTGGCAAGAACAGTGAAGACCCGATCAAAATGTATCTGGAAGATATTTTTACAGTACAGGCAAATATTGTGGGCTGCCCTGCTATATCTGTTCCTAATGGAACTCATAGTAATGGATTACCAATTGGCTTACAAATTATGGGAAGAGATTTTGAAGAAGGACATTTATTGAATTTAGCGAATCAGATTTAATAAGAGACTAAAAAGACAAAAGGGACTAAAGAGATAAAAGCGAGCAGGAGCAGTTGGTATAACTTTAATATGAAACTTAAAACTAGGAACTCAAACAAATGGCAATTACAGTCGATAGCGTGATAGACGCTCTGAAATATGTGGATGACCCGGATCTTAAAAAAGATTTGGTAACTCTCGGAATGATCAAAGATGTGGTGGTTGATGGTAAAAATGTAGCCTTTACGGTTGTATTAACCACGCCGGCATGTCCGATGAAAGATATGATCCATAACGCCTGCGTGAATGCGGTGAAACATTATGTGGATAAAGAAGCCGTGGTAAATGTTAATATGACCTCTAATGTTACTACCACCCGTGATAAAGATCTTGGCACGTTGTCTAAAGTAAAGAATATCATTGCGGTTGCATCCGGTAAAGGTGGAGTAGGGAAGTCTACCGTATCGGCTAATTTAGCAGTGGCTTTGGCAAAACAAGGTGCAAAGGTGGGCCTGGTAGATGCTGATATTTACGGGCCTTCTCAAACCATTATGTTTGATGTGCAGAATGATATGCCCGGCAAAGGCGAATATGAAGGTAAGCCAAAAATGAAACCGGTTGAAAGTTATGGCGTAAAATTAAACTCTGTGGGCTTTTTGGCGGGACCTGATCAGGTTATTGCTTTGCGTGGACCAATGGCATCAAAAGCCTTAACGCAATTATTTACAGATACAGCCTGGGGCGAACTGGATTATTTAATAGTTGATTTACCTCCGGGAACAGGGGATATACAAATCACCTTATGCAGTACAGTGCCTATTACAGGTGCCGTGATTGTGAGTACGCCGCAACAAGTGGCTTTAGCGGATGCGCGTAAAGGAATAGCGTTGTTTAAATTACCTGCCCTAAATGTGCCTGTATTAGGCATTGTAGAGAACATGGCTTATTTCACTCCGGAAGAATTACCGGATAATAAATATTATATTTTCGGAAAAGATGGTGCTAAAAATTTAGCAGCTGAAATGGATTTACCTTTATTAGGACAAATTCCATTAGTGCAAAGCATTCGCGAATCAGGTGATGCCGGCCGCCCCGCTATTTTACAGGAAACAACACCACAGGCCTTGGCATTCAGAGAAATGGCTCAGAATGTAGCACAACAAGTGGCGATATTAAATGCTAATAAAATAAAGGAGACTCAACCAACTACGTAGAGTTACTGATAGCTTATTAAAATAAATTCAGCTTTTGTATAAGTTCAGCACGGCTGTTTTCACTGACAGGTATTTCTTTTCCATTTACTATAACCTCTTTTGGGTTTACTTTTTCAATATGATGAAGATTTACTAAAAAAGAACGGTGAGTTCTGAAAAAATGAAATGGGGATAACTTTTCTTCCACTACTTTTAAGGGATAACTTAAAACGTATTTTGTTTGCCTGGTGTAAATAATGCTATAATTATCACACGCTTCGGCATATAATACATCAGCATAATTCACTTTTATTAAGCTGTGTTTATCTTTTATAAAAAAATGGTCGTTGACTAAAAATGAATCGGAAAAATTGATTTGTTGATTTTCTTTTTGTGTACTGTAGCTATGCCATGCTAAATTTATTTGAGTTTCAATATCTTTTGCTTTGAATGGTTTTATGATAAATCCGGACGGATTGGTGAGCTTAACCCTTTCTAAAGTTTTATTATCAGTATTGGATGTGATAAATATAAATGGTTTTTTGTGTGTCTGGTTGATGTAATGGGCTAAATCAACCCCATCGGGACCATCGCCAAGGTTGATGTCCAACAACATCAGATCAGGGTGTTTATCGTCTATTAAGCGTTTAGCATCTGTATATGAATCTGTAATGCCAACACTGTTAAACCCTGCATCTAAAACATATTGTTCAATATGATCTGCAATAATTGGTTCATCTTCTACAATTAATATATTTAATTTAAGATTCATATATTTTAAACTGATTTATGGTAAGTATAACTTCGGTTCCATTAGAGATATTTTCCTGTATATCTGCTTTTAATTTCCTGGATAAAGACTTAATAAGTTTTGTACCAAACGATGTCTGATTGATTTGGTGGCTTGATTTTCCAATACCATTATCTTTTACACGCAATATCATTTTTTTGTTTTCAATGTTTAATCCAATAATAATTGATGGATTTTGAATACCCTCAAATGCATACTTACAGGCATTGGTTACAAGTTCGGCACTTATCAGGCCAACAGGAATTGCTGTTTCCAAATCCAGAACAACATCTTCTATATTGTATTTTAAAATTATAGCGGCATTAATTTTTGATGCGAAATTTTGAATTAAATCATGGCACAGTTCTTTTAAATAGGAATCAATTTTAATACCGCGTATATTTTCAGTTTGATAAAGACGTTGATGAATTAATGAAATGGCACTTATTCTGTTTAAACTGTCCTCGATAACCCTTAACGAACCAGGATCTTTCAGTTCTCTGGCCTGCAAGTCCAATATAGAAGAAACCATTTGTAGATTATTTTTTACTCTGTGATGTATCTCTCCCATCATCACTTCTTTCTGCTCGAGATTTGCCTGTATGGCAATGTTTTTTTGTTCAAGCAAAGTGTTGATTTTTCTTTTGTTTCTAAATAATATGATCGTAAAGCCCAGAGAAATAAGAATAATAACAAGAATAATAACCAGTATTAATTGCCTTTTAAAGTAGCTATCGGCATCCAGTTTTTTTTGTAACTCTATTTCTTTTACTTTTTGCTGGTTTTTTTCTACATCAAATTTAGCCTGCATTTCTGCTATGGCGTCATTCTTATCGGAGGTAAAAATACTGTCTTTGATAACAGAATAATTTTTAAAACTTTCATATGCGTTTTTGTAGTCACCCATTGAAAATAAAATATCACCCATTGTTTCATGACAAAACATTTCTCGTTCCAGAGCCCCAATCTGCTTGCTAATGGCTATACTTTTTTCTGAATAAATTTTTGCTTCGTTATATTTTTTTAGTTCTTTATAAACTATAGCCAGTGAATTGTATGTGGAGATAAGGTTAAATGAATTATTTGATTCGATACTATACTTTTCGGATTGTTTATAATACTCAATGGCTTTTTCATAATCTTTTTTTGCAAAATAAATTTTTGCAAGGGAGTTATAGGTTGGCGATAATCCGGGAATGTTATGTTCTTCCTGATAAATGGTTAATGCCTGCAGGTAATTTTTTTCAGCCTCATTATTTTTACCGATATATGTATATACGATGCCCTGGTTAATTAAAACGCCTGCCAGTTCCTTTCTATTCTTTGTTTTTAGATATAGATCTATGGCTTTTTGGTAGTAGAG
>JACQAK010000077.1 GCA_016194985.1 Bacteroidota bacterium | reverse complement strand
TATTCGATGACGTCCATTAACAATCTGGCTTTGTTATTAAATGAATCTTTAGAGCAGATGCAAAAACAAGCAAAAGAATCTAAAGACAGCAAACCCGGCAATGGCAAATGCAAAAAACCGGGTAAAGGTCAAAAACCAAGTTCTTCCACCAAACCAGGAGATGGAAAACCAAGCATGGCTACCATGAAACAAATGCAACAAAAACTCAACCAGCAGCTGGAAGAGTTGAAAAAAGCACTGGAACAACAAGGTAATAAACCGGGTGGACAAAAACCTGGCAATAAACCAGGCGAAAAGCCAGGCGGACAAAAACCCGGAGGTCAGGGAGGCATGGGACAACAAGGCGGGCAAAATGGGATGATGCCGGGGCCACAAGGTCAAGGGATGAGCGAACAATTGGCTAAAATGGCAGCTCAACAGGAAGCCCTGAGACGTCAAATGCAGCAAATGATGGATAAGATCAAAAAGGAAGGGGGCTCAAATCCCGGAGGAAATATTGCCGATTTAATGGAACAAACAGAGAGAGACATTGTTAACCGACAAATTACTCAAGAGACTATGAAACGTCAGCAGGACATCATAACTAAACTTTTAGAAAGCGAAAAAGCTGAGCGGGAACGCGAGCAGGACGAAAAAAGGAAAAGTAATGAGGCAAAAAATGAAATTTTAAGTAACCCTACGCAATTTTTAGAGTATAAAAGACTTAGAGAAAAAGAATTGGAGTTGTTAAATACGGTTTCGCCGAGCTTAACACCTTATTACAAGCAAAAAGTTAATGAATATTTTAATAGCGTAAATAAATGATACCAGCTAAAGGAGAAAAACTAGATATAACCTCCACATCCGACAATATCAGATTAGTGGAGCGTTTGGTAGAAGATGTATGCGATGTGTTTAATGTAAATGAAGATAGTTATGGTAATATTTTAATTGCCTTAACAGAAGCCGTAAACAACGCTATTTACCACGGCAATAAAGGAAATCCCGACAAGCATATCAAAATAGGGTTTGAATCAGGAGAAAAAAACATCAGATTTTCCGTTGCCGACGAGGGCAAAGGTTTTGATTATAATAGTTTGCCTGACCCTACTGACCCTTTAAATATTGATAAACCCAACGGCAGAGGTGTTTTTTTAATGAAAAACCTGGCAGATAAAGTAGAATTTAACAATAACGGGCAAGAAGTATTATTGACGTTTAACCTGAATTAATGGTCTCTTTCAACAATCAAAGTATTTCTTTTAAGCTTAAGGAAAAAACAAAGCTCAAGCAATGGATCAAAGCCGTTACCGAAAAAGAAAAGCATAAACTCGGCACTATCAATTATATTTTTTGTACAGATGATGAATTGCTTGAAATTAATATCAGGCATCTGAATCATAATACCCTCACTGATATTATTACGTTTGATTACACCGAGGGTAAAACAATCAATAGCGATATTTTTATCAGCATTGAAAGAGTTTTAGAAAACGCCGAAAAATTTAAAGTAACATTTGATGAAGAATTTCATCGTGTGATGATACACGGGATTTTACACCTTTGCGGTTACAAAGATAAAACCAAAGCTGACGCTGAATTGATGCGTAAAAAAGAAAACCAGTCTTTGAAATTACTCAAATAGATGAGGATTAAAATCACCCTCTTATTACTTTTTGTCTACCTGACCTGCCCGTTATTTGGGCAACAACCCAAAGAATTACAGATAAATGGTATTCCGGTAAGTGATACAAAATGCGCTGCCATTAAAGTCGTTAAAACAATTCCTGAAATATCTGCCGGCTTTATCTGCGACATCAGAGACGCGCAAATGATAGATGATTGCCTGGAGCTAATGGTGGTTTATGGAGACTGTAACGGTAATCTGGAATTAATGACAGATAGTATTGTTACAGCCGATTCGAAACTTCATTTTAAATTAAGATGGATAGAACCGTCATTTTGCAAATCAATTTTACTTACCAAAGTATCTTTTGATTTGAAACCTTATAAGAAACTTGTTCAGGATAAGATGTCCGTTATAAAAATCATGGGAACAAACTTTGAATTGTATTATAATGATTAATCAAGTAGCGTTATTATTAAACTGTTTAGCTAGTTTAGTTCTTAACCGTTCCTCAGGTGTTTGAATTTCGTAAATAAATTTACTGGTTTCTTCAATCCACTCCAAAATTTCCTCTACGCTTTTTTGCTGATGTGCCTTTATTTGCTCATCTGTAACCGTATAATGAAAGCCAATATTCGCATTTTCTATCTTAGGTTTAACGGCCATTTTTTATCAATTTAGACAGTAATAAAATATCATTTTGATCCTGTATACGGTTAGCATATCTCTTTAATTCAATCAAGTCTTCAACACTCACCAAATAAATGACTGTATGACCTAACAATCTTTCTGTTTTATTTCTCCACAGGATATCAAATTCTATAGGTACATCAAGCAGCACATCCAAATTCATGTACCCAGCCAATGAATTAAAATAAGAATAAGCAATTAAATTTCTTTCTTGTTTAATCTTTATTCTGTCTTCCTTTTTAACAAATTCATTAATTGATAAAGGAATTACCGATTGAAATAATAATTGCTTGGTTGCGTTTTCGAAATTTAAAATATTGGCTTCGTCAAAGTCCAGCAACAAATCTATATCAGCGGTCATTCGTGGAATACCATAAATATTAACAGCCAATCCTCCACATACTAAATACTTTACGTTATATTGATTTAAAACGTTAAATATTTTTTTAATTTCCATAACCTAATTTAATGATAATATATTCATTGTGCAAATTGTTAATAGAAGGATCTAATTCAACTCATATTGCAGCTTACTTAACTTTTGATACAAGCCTGCAGTACTGGTCATCAATTCCTGATGAGTACCCATTTCTACCACTTCTCCTTTTTGCAATACCACAATTTTATCGGCATTTCTGATCGTTGATAAGCGGTGGGCTATAACGATCGACGTTCTGCCTACCATCAATTTATCCAAAGCTTCCTGAACCAAACGCTCACTTTCGCTGTCTAAACTACTGGTGGCTTCATCTAAAATCAGGATAGAAGGATTTTTTAACACAGCTCTGGCAATAGCTACACGCTGGCGCTGACCACCTGATAACTGAATGCCTCTATCCCCAACCAGCGTTTCAAATTTATCAGGGAAGCTCATAATAAAGTCATAAGCATTAGCTTGTTTAGCAGCTTCCACCACTTCAGCATCTGTGGCATTTGGTTTACCATATAAAATATTATCTTTAATGGTTCCTCCAAATAACAAGACGTCCTGAGGCACGATGGCCATTTGATCGCGCAATTCTGTTAATTCATAATCCGTAGATTTTTTTCCATCAATCAAGTACTCTCCTCCGTTAGGTTCATAAAACCGTAAGGCCATTGCTGCCAAAGTAGATTTACCGCTTCCGCTGCTACCCACCAAAGCGATAGTTTGTCCTGCTTTGGCACTAAAAGATACGTCCTTCAACACCACATAATCGGGGCGCGTAGGATAGGTGAACTGAATATGCTTAAATTCCAAATCTCCTTTGACTCTGTTTAAGTTCAAATTATTACGATGAGCTAAATTAATTTCTTCGTTCTTTTCATCAATGATCTCAAACACCCTGTCGGTAGCACCCAAGGCTCGTTGTATAGAAGCCAATTGTTCGGGTAAGCCTCCTAAAGAACCTGCAACAAACAATGACAACATCATGAACTTACCGAAATTTTCGGTAGACAATTCATGTGAATTAATGAGCAACAACATTTTATACAAGATAAAAAAGATGGCTCCAAACACGCACATAATAATAAATGCAAAAAAGGCACCACGCATCACACCGTATTTGATTCCAAATTTTCTGATCTCCGTAGTTACTTTATCATATTTGCCGATCTCCAACTGCTCGTTGGTAAATGCTTTAACACTCGTAATTCCGGTCAGCGCTTCTGAAACGATAATACCAGATTCTGAGATCTTATCCTGTAAGGCTTTTGAATATCCTCTGATTTTTCGCCCGTATAAAATAGCCACCACTGTAATTGGCGGGATAATAACAATAAACCATTTGGCCACATCCCATGAAGTGAAATACACCAATAATACTAAGCCTCCCACGCCAACAATCGTTTGACGAATAACTTCTGCAATGTTAATCGTAAAGGCTTCCGATATCACATTAATATCTGTAGCGACACGACTGCTAAGATCAGCCACCTGATTTTTAGAAAAGAAACTCATTGGCATTTGTACCAACTTATTAAAGGTATCTGTTCGCAGCCCTTTTAAAATATTTTCAGTAACGATCGAAAACGTATAAACTCTTCCAAATGACACCAGTCCCTGAATAACCAATAAAATCAATAATTCAATGCCGGTTCCTGAAACCATACTGCTAAATGCAGTGGTATTCATGCCTGTATTTCCTAAATAACCGAACATTTTACCGGCAGCAACCGGAAAATAAAGCCCTACAGCAGCAGTTCCTGCAATAAAAACCATACCCAAAGAAAAAAGCCATTTACTTTTACCAAGATATTTGAATAAGCGGAACGATTTTTTGAAGCTCTCTCTCGAAAATTTGACTTTAGGCAATTCATCTTTAGCTTTCTCTTTTTTAGCCATTTTTGCAGAAATTTAGGCTACAAATGTACAGTTTTAGCACGGCTATAACCTAAAATTTGGCGATTTTTAAGGTTAAATTCATAAAAAATTTGCCACATAATAAAAATCCATTATATTTGCAGTCCAATTTTGAAAAACTTATAACATTTAAATACTAATACCATGAAACGCACTTTCCAACCATCGCAACGTAAAAGAAGAAACAAACACGGATTTCGTGAGCGTATGGCTTCTGCAAATGGCCGTAGAGTTTTAGCTTCACGCAGAGCTAAAGGTCGTAAAAAATTAACTGTTTCCAGCGAAAAAACGCATAAATAATAGCTTTTCTAAAGCAATTTAGTACCTTTTTAACAAAGCTGCCTGTCATAACGGGCGGCTTTTTTATTATATTTACTAGCCAAAATTGTTCAAATGAAAAAATTATTACTTCTCTCGTTCCTGATCCCTCTAAATTTTTTAGCCCAAACGCTTTCTACTGTTCAGGAGCAAAGTCTCCATTATCAAAACTATACTTTTTCAAAAGATACCCAGTGGGACAGTTTAAATACCGTTGAAAATGGCACCGTTTATCAACTCAAAGAATCCCAATCAAAAGCAAGTACTACCTGTACCCTTAATAAAAAGGTATATGGCTGGCATCCATACTGGGTAGGCTCTGTGTATACCAATTACGACTGGACCATGTTGAGCGATTTCTGTTACTTTGATTATTCTGTAAGCCCTACAACAGGCACCAATACCAATACTTCTTTTGCCTGGGGAACAAGTGCTGCTGTAACTGCAGCCTTAAGCAATAGTGTGAACGTGCACTTTTGTGCCACCCTGTTTGCCAGTCATTCAACATTTTGGGCCAGTTCCACTGCTCAGCAAACATTTATTACCAATGCTATCAATTTATTGAATTCGCGCCCCGGTAGCGATGGCATTAACATTGACTTTGAAGGAATGGGGGCCAGCGACAAAGCGCCTTTTACGGCATTCATGACCAATTTATGCAACCAGGTGCATGCCGCCAATCCTAATTATAAGGTATCTATTGCCTTGTATGCTGTTGACTGGAGTGGAACCTTTGATATGGCTGCTCTTAATTCTATTGTAGATGATTTTATTATCATGGGCTATGATTATTATTATTCCGGATCTGCACAGGCAGGGCCTGAAGCACCTTTATATAATTTTCAAACCGGTTACAATCAAACGCTTTCCAAATCCATTACTTATTATCTAAAACAAGGGGCCAGTAAAAGCAAATTATTATTAGGGCTACCATGGTATGGAAGAGAATGGGAAACACTGGCAAGTACGGCTCCGTCCAATACAACAGGAGGCTTTACATCTTCCCGGTTATATAATTATGTAAAAAGCAATTCTGCTACTTACTCTGCTGCCAACAAACATTGGGAAAACAATAGCTTTAATCCTTACTATTCTTACGTAACGGGAAGCAGTACCCGTCAATGCTGGATAGATGATATATACAGCTATGGAAGAAAATTTGATATGGTGAACCAGCGAGGCATTGCCGGTATTGGTATCTGGGCATTGGGCTATGATGACGGTTATTCTGATTTATGGCAACTGATTAAAGATAAATTTTCTGATTGTTCTACGGTAGCCTGCACAGATAGTATTTTTGATATGGGAGGACCAACACGAAATTATTATGATGCAGAGTCATACACCTACTCCATCGCGCCAACAGGCGCCAGCAAAGTACAGTTAAGCTTTAGCCAGATGGATCTGGAACAAGGCTATGACTCTTTATACCTTTATGACGGATCAACCACAGCGTCTCCTGTTTTGGGAGCTTTTACCGGAAGTGTGATTCCGGGAACCATTACCTCTTCCGGACCTGTAATGACCGTCAAATTCAAATCAGATAATGCCACCAATAAAGGTGGATTTAAAGCTATCTGGACCTGTATACAGGATGCTACCGCCCCTACCACTCAAATTAATGCACCAAGTGGGTGGATCACACAGGATTTTACGACAACCTATACAGATTTGGACAACAGTGGCGGAAGCGGCATTGAGAAAAGTTTTTACCAGCCAAGCTACTATAATGGCATAGAGTGGAGAGCCAATGGTAACAGAGGTTTTTTTAATGATGATTTTAATGGGCCGGCTATACATCCTGACTGGACGAGTTCTGCAGGCACATGGAGTATTTCGTCGGGAGCTTTAATTCAAAGTGATGAGACAAATAGTAATACCAATATTTATGCGGCTGTTACACAAAGCTTATCCAACCGCTATTTATATTGCCTGCGATAATCCTTCTCAGACTCAGAGAGGAAACAGTTATATGATCTGGTTGAGACCCGACCAAAGCTCAGTTGAGTTTTATAAATCGGTTGCGAATACGATTGGCTTACCGACTTATTCGGCCAACTGTACTATTGCTGCAGGAACAACCTATGATTATAAAATCAGTTATGATAGAATTACCGGCGAAATAAAAGTGTGGCAAAACAATGTATTTATTGCTTCCTGGACCGATCCGTCGTCTCCGCATGCTGCAGGAACAGCAGTATCATTCAGAACCGGTAACAGTACATTTAAAGTAGATGATTTTAAAATATTCCGCTCAAGAGCAGCTTCCAATACCGTTTTAGTGGGAGCTTCCAATAGTAATGATTTAAGGAATGAAAATCCAGCGCCAACAACACCGGCAGGTAAAATAAGCAGTATTACCAAAGATAATGCAGATAATTTATCCGGGGTTGTATCCAATACCTTAAATGTAGACTGGACAAAACCCTTTGCTTCCACCTTAATAAAAGACGGAACATCAAACGACATTGATACTACTTATGCAGGCACACAACTGGATTTGAATTATACGGCGGCCAAAGATACGAATTCAGGTATAGCAACTTATTATTATGCCATTGGAACAACAGCAGGCTCTCAAAACGTTGTTACATGGACTAATAACAGCTTAAATTTATCAGCTACCAAAACAGGCCTGAGCTTAGTTAATAACCAAAAATACTTTATCATGGTGAAAGCCATTAATGGTGCAGGGTTAGCAGGTGATAGTACGGTGAGTGATGGCGTGATCTATCTGATGCCTACAGGTATCCCTCAAAATCATGTATTGAATCAATTATCTATATATCCCAACCCAACATCTGAAAAAGCAACGATAAGCATTATTAGCTCTGCAAATGAATCCATCACTTATAGATTAGTGGATGTGCAGGGTAAATTAATAGAAGAAAAAACAGTCACACTTACGTCAGGTATCAGTACGTTAGATATTAATATAGATCAGTTGCAATTAAGTAAGGGCATTTATTTTATTAAGCTTTTACTTGCAGGAAAAGAAACTACCAGAAAATTAATAGTAGAATAGTTTATGACAAAGTTGCTGTATGGCAAATCTGATCCGGGAGTAAACTTTTATGCCTATGAATTTCCTGAATGGTGCACTTATTTTGGCCTACTAATAGTGGTATTTTTGATAGGAGCTGTGTGGAAAGGTAAAAGAAACAACAAGCCAAAAAACAAGAAGTAATAAATACCCATTTGTCTTTCGAGTATCGACTCGGTGAACATTATAATGGTTAGGCACATCATAAACAGGAATCCCAATGGATTTCTGTTTACTCTCTTAAATAATACAACCAGTAAGGCGACGAACAATAGCAAAAAGTATATACCGTAACTGATACCAAAGGTTAAATACTGATTATGTGAATTCAGATGAATGATCTGCCCCTTATAAAATTTGAAATATAAATAGCAAAAATCTAAAAGATTTTGTGCGTTGCGGCTACCAATTCCTGTATAAAAATCCTGAACAAATACCATCTTACTGCAATTAAACACAACAAAACGTTCCAATACCGTATTGTTCACAGATGCATTTACAAAAAAATCAGACACTTCCGATAAGCGGTTTTTAAGAGAGGGGATACTAGCAACCAGAATAAAGAGAAAACTAAAGAAGGAAGCATAAATTAATGATAGTTTAACTTTATTCGGTATTTTTTTATAGGCAATCCATAATAAACCTATTATTAAAATAAACAACGGAGTCTTTGCAGCGATCAGTACATTCAACAGGATCATAAAAAACAAACCGATAGCCAATACTATTTTGTAAGCCCTTGTATAGTGATTAAAATAATAAATTGCCCACAGGCTTGCCGTAGATGAAAAAAGACCATAGTAAGTGGGATGTAGATTAGCGAATTGCTCAAAAGACGCCCTCAAACCGAAGGCTCCGTTTTGATAACTATCTTCTGAAAAAACAGAAATCCTGACTGCTAAATACAAAATGGTAATGACTGACAAAACAGACACAGAGACTATAAAACTCCAGATGGCACCTTTTACATCGGGCTTTACCTTGAGTATTGAATTCAAATAAAGGAATACCGGCGCTACTAAAAATAAGAGTTTCTTCTCCAGCTCAAACTGCATTACCTTATCAGCAGGGTAAAGCAGAAATTCAATAAAGTATGGGACAAACAAAATGACAAACAACGCATACAATTTATAATCTCTAAACAATAGCTGTGGACGTTCTTTTAAAAACTGAAGAACTACTAAAACCGAAAAAACAATAAATAAGATGTTCACCAGCTTTAACGGAAAAACAGGAAAAGCAAATAAACTAACAAATAACCATTGTTTAAGAGTTGTTAATTCATATCGCTCAAGCCAATTCATGTATTAAAAAATTCTTTGGAAGTTTTTTCTACAAAGGACGTAAATTCGTTATGAAATCGTTTTTTATCAAAAGGCTTTACATTAGTCATAAAATCTTCTTCTTTATAATGTTTATGCTCAGACTCAAAATCTGAAATAGCTTTTTCAATATCTCCAACCGTCTGCTTCTCAAAAAAACGGCCAACTTTTTCATTGACAGTTTCTTTATATCCTCCCAAATTAGGAACGATAATGGGTGTTCCACAAGACTGAGCTTCTACGACAGTAATACCGAAATCTTCATTTGCATTGGCAATAAAGGCTTTTGCATGCTTAATTTTTTCCCGAAGAACTTCAGTGGGAAGATATCCCAGTATTTCGACGTTTGAACCTGCAATTTTTTGTATTTTCCTCTTGTTAGGTCCATCACCGGCAACAATCAGCTTCAAGTGTGGAAAGTTGGCAAAAGCTTTTACGATTTGTTCTGTTTTTTTGTAGGCCACCAGTCTTGATACGGTAAAATAATAATTTTCTTTATCAGATGTCATATCAAAGGCATAAACATCCACCGGAGGATAAATTACTACGGCATCCCTATTGTAATTATTTTGTATTCGCTGTTTCACATTTTGTGAATTGGCAATAAAGACATCAACACGTTCATTAGACTTCAGGTCCCATTTTTGAAGTTTGTTCAAAAAATAATTGAACAAGGATCTGGAAAATGCATTCTTCATCACACTTAAGTAATCCTGCCTCAAATCCCACGCATAACGCACAGGGCTATGGCAATAACATATATGCAACTGAGATTTCTTTTTTTGAATACCCTTGGCAACCGAACTGGATGACGATATGATGACATCATATGCCGACAAATCCAGGCTTTCTATAGCCTTTGGAAACAAAGGAAATAAAAACCTGTATAAGTTTTTTGAAAAGGGAATAAGCTGAATAAAACTTGTTTGAGATCTTTTTCCTAATAAGTAGTTTTCTCTCTTAGCATCATCGTAATAATCGATTAAGCTAAAAACATCGGCATCCGGATAACATAAAAGAATTTCACGCACTACTTTCTCAGCCCCGCCAATATCATTAAACCAATCATGTACTACAGCTATCTTCAACGTTATATGTTTTTCAAAGTGTTTAAAATTAAAGAAACCGATTCATCAAAACTATATTTTTGCTGAAGCTTTTCAACATCAGAATCTGATATTACTCTGGTTTTTATCTTCTCCAATGCTTTTTTAAACTCAGATCCATCATTACTTTTAAAATAAACCGGCAACTCTCCAAATGCCTCTCTGAACACCTGCAAATCTGAGCAAATAACGGGGGTTTTCAGGCACAGGCTTTCCAGGATCGGAATACCAAATCCTTCATATAAAGAAGGGTAAATGAGTGCGCTACTGTATTTAATCAAGGAATAGTAACGCGTTTCAGAAACATAATCAAAATAAATAGCAGAGGGATGCAACGGCTTTAATTCATCATAAAAAACAGAATCATCTGTATTTAAAACAACCAGTTTCAAACCTTTCGCTTCAATTTCGCTAATATGCCTTATCACAAAAGCAGCATTTTTTCTTGGGTTATTTCCTCCGGTTATCAGAACATAGTCTTCCACAACTTCTCTTGCTCCAACTTTCAAATAAGGATTTAGTCCGTTTGGCACCACACTCATTTTATGCTCTTCAATACCATAATGGTTTATAATCTCTGTTCTGGAAAAATCCGAAACTGTAAAAATCCATTTAGAAGATCTGCAAATCTTCGGAATCAAAAAACGATACCATCTTTTAAAAGCCCACGAAAACCACCTGACATTTTTTTGTTCAAAAGCCAAATCATGTATGGTAACAATTTGTTGTTTACACAACAATGGCGCTGAATTACAGAAATTAAGCAATACGGCATCTTTTTGCTTATTAATAAAAAAGGGCAAAGACACTTGTTCCCATAAGATATTATTTCTAAAAAAACCAATCTGTTTCACCTGCTCATCATCTGATTGCCTCACTAATTTTGGCGTCAAAATTTCGAAAGGAATATGATGCCTTTTCATTGCCGCTATTATTCCATGTGCATAGGATTGAACTCCCGTATTTCGTTGGGTTAGAAACTTCCCATTAACATATATTTTCTTAGCAGACACCACTATAAATATAGAGAAAAAGCCTCTCAAAAATCGAAAATATGGGCAAAAAAAGCTATTTTCGCTTAATTCATGAAAACCGGCAAAGGATATACTTTATACTTCTTAGTTTATAAAAATTTACAGCTAAAATACAAGCATTCGTTACTTGGTTTTGTATGGAGTTTTGTGCATCCTTTATTTTATTTATTGATTTTTAATTTTGTGTTTTCCAAAGCTTTTTCGGAGATAGAAAACTACTCGTTATTTGTATTAAGTGGTCTGATATTTTGGGTGTATTTTTCGGGAAGCTGTAACCAATTATCGCAAACCTTTATAAAGAACACTCACCTCATCAAATCTTTGCAGGTCAAAAAAATACTTTACCCTATTTCAGAACAATTAACCGAATTAGTTAGTTTTTCAGCAGGCTTTATTCTATTCATCGGATTGATGGTTTATTTGAATCTACATGTTAACCCAACGATCTTGTATATTATTCCAATTATACTGCTATTCTCCCTATTTACATTTTCTGTAGGTTTAATACTTGGATCCCTCAATGTGTTTTTCAGGGATGTAGGAATTTTATGGAATACACTCAATCCTGCATTATTTTATCTAACTCCCATTGCCTACTCGTTTAGCATTATTCCTCCGCAATACTCTTTTTATTTTAAATGCAATCCGCTTTATCATTTCTTGTATATCATTAGAAATGTGCTGCACCAAGGTATTGCTCCCGAATTTTATCATAGTCTGTATTGTATCATCATCACTCTTATTACAGTATTAATAAGCGTATGGATATACAGAAAAACAAAAAATGGGTTTATCTCAAACTTATAAGATGAAAACACCTGCCATAGAATTAAATCATGTATCCGTTAGTTATCTTCATAACCGGCGAGGGATTTATTCTGTGAAAGATTTTATCCTCAAAGGAGGAATGTTTTCTCCGTTTGAATATAAATCAGTTTTAAAAAACATCGATCTTACTGTTTATAAAGGAGAATCCCTGGGTATTTTAGGGCGAAACGGCGAAGGTAAAAGCACCTTGTTAAGAACCATCGCTGGCATTATTACTCCTGTGTCGGGAACATGTAAAGTGCATGTAGAAATATCTCCTGTATTAGCTCTAGGTGCCGGTTTAGAATTAGAGCTTACCGGAATAGAAAACATAAAAATATACAGTGCTTTAAGCGGCAATTATGATAAAAAAACAATAGCTTCTGTTATAGATCAGGTAGCTCATTTCTCCGAATTATCTATGGAGCAATTACAAATGCCCACTAAAATGTATTCTACAGGGATGCTGGCGAGATTAGCATTCAGTAGTGTTGTAAATGCCCAACCTGATCTTATGATGATTGATGAGGTACTTGCTGTAGGCGATAAAGGGTTTCAGGAAAAATGTAAACGGCGCATCTATGAGATAAAACAATCGGGGGCTACTATTTTATTCGTTTCTCATAATCCTGACGAAATTATCGAGATTTGTGATAGGGGTATTTGTATTGAAAATGGAGAAATAAGCTATGATGGAACATCAGAAGAAGCCTCTCAACACTATTTAAAACTATTTAATTAATGCCTTTAAAGGAGAACATAAAAGATAACCTGACATTAAAAGAACGTAATGAATTGCTTGATTTACAATTAAAATCAAGAGATGAATTAGTGAACGAAGTTGTGAAATCGAAAAAAGACATTAAGCATCTTCACGAACAACTTCATAATGCATTCAAAAGCATTGATCAGCTCATTAAACGAATTTCGGAATTAGAAAGTAGTAAATTCTATAAACTCCGAAAATTCATCACACTATACATTAAACGCCTACGTGGAAATGTTAAGAAAGGGAATAAGAAGAACATCTTCTCAGTTATATACAATTACGTTTTTAAAAGAGGCGGAAGGGTGTTAAGAATTATCTTTGCCAAGATTCTTAAACATATCTACTTACTGGTAGAGGTAAAAAAGGTAATGATTGTGGAAGTATTTACTCACCTACTATCTAATCAGGCCGACTACAATCAATATTTAACCCGAAAACTTATTACCAGAGATAAACGAAAAATCATGTTAGGGCTTCAAAAAAACTTTTTAAGCAAACCGCTTATTAGTATAGTGATCCCTGTTTATAATCCGCCTATTAACTTTTTCAGAAAGGCGTTAGACTCTGTTGTTAAACAAATATATGGTAATTGGGAAATTTGTATTGCTGATGATTGTTCAACCGATGACGAAGTAAAAGAGGTGATTGAAGAATACCGGAAAAAATACAGCAACATTAAAGTAGTATACAGAACAGAAAACGGACATATTTCAAAAGCCAGTAATTCAGCTATTGAATTAGCTACCGGCGAGTATACTCTTTTGCTGGATCAGGATGATGAATTAAAAGAAAATGCTTTGTTTGAAATCGTCAAACTGATCAATCAAAAACCGGACGCTGATTTGATCTACAGTGATGAAGATAAAATTGATGAAGATAATATTCATATGGCTCCTCACTTCAAACCTGATTGGAGCCCTGACAGTTTGTTGTCCCGAAATTACATATGCCACGTGAGCGTATTTAAAACAAGTCAGTTAAAAGAAATCGGAGGCTTCAGAGTTGGCTTTGAAGGTAGTCAGGATCACGATCTTTTGTTGCGCTATACCGAAAAATACACAAATATTTATCATATACCTGAAGTACTTTATCACTGGCGCATACATGAATACAGTGTTGCCTCATCTGAAGGTGTAAAACCATATGCTTACAGAGCTGCGCAAACAGCCATCACTGAAGCATTGGAAAGAAGAGGATACAAAGGCGACATTGGTCTTTTAGACGGATTTGTGGGGTACTCTGTTCGTTTAGAGATCAAACAACCGAATGCCCTTGTCAGTATTATCATTCCTACCAAAGACAAACAAAAATATCTCGAACAATGTATCGACTCCATCGTTAATTTATCCGAATATAGAAATTTTGAAATTATCTTAATAGATAATAATAGTAGCGAAAAAGGCTTCTTTAAACTGATAGAAAAATATAAAAATCAAAAGGTCTTCAAATTTATTTACGTCAGAGATGAAAAATCATTTAATTTTTCAAGGTTAATGAATTTGGGTAGAACATACGCGAATGGTGAATACATTCTTTTATTGAACAACGATACACAGGTCATTTCACCTGATTGGATCAATGGATTAATGGAACATGCACAACGCCCTGAGATTGGCGTAGTTGGCTGTAAATTATTATTTGACGACGATACAATACAGCACGCCGGTGTTGTTGTAGGATTAGGAGGCGTTGCTTCCCATGTGTTCTTAGGCGACTATGTGGATGAGCCGGGGTATTTCCATTACAAAAAATTATTAAACAATTACTCCGCTCTAACTGCTGCCTGCATCATGATGCGAACAAGTGTGTACGATGAAGTAAATGGATTTAATGAGGAATTTGTTGTTGAATACAATGATGTAGACTTTTGCTTAAAGGTGATTGAAAAGGGTTATCGGAATTTATATGTCCCTCATGTTTTATTATATCACTACGAATCAATATCAAGAGGCCACCCTCATGCCACATCAGAAGGGTATAAAAGACATGTAAAAGAAGTAAATTTATTTAGAAAAAAATGGATGAAGTATGTTGACCACGATCCTTGTTATAACCCTAATTTAACCAGAGACGGTGTTCATTTTACATTAAAATAAATGGTATTTAGCTCTGTCATATTTTTATTTTGGTTTTTGCCGCTGAGTTTGCTGTTCTATTATATTGTGCAGCCTAAATTCAGGAACAGTATTTTATTGCTTTTCAGTTTTGTATTTTATGCCTGGGGAGGTTTTGAAATGCTGTCCATTGTATTAACCTCTATCATGTGTAATTACCTCACCGGTTTATTACTTCAAAAATCAACAACAGAGAATAAGTCCAAATGGGTTCTTGGTAGTGGCATTTTTGTTAACTTATTGTTTTTGGGTTATTATAAGTATGCCAATTTTTTTATAGATAACTATAATGTTATTCTTAAACATTATGAAGTACAACCTGTATTAATGGATAAGATTATATTGCCCCTAGGCATTTCTTTTTATACGTTTCATGGAATAAGCTATATAGTGGATGTATACAGAAAAGATGTCTCGGCACAAAAAAACCCTTTCGATCTGGCACTTTATTTTTCTTTTTTTCCACAATTAATTGCGGGTCCTATCATACGTTATAAAGATGTGCATTTTCAATTACGTGACAGGCAAATAGACCTCGAACTCTTTTCAGAAGGTATCAAACGATTTATTATAGGACTTGGAAAAAAAGTATTGATTGCCAATTTAGTTGGAAGGATCCCTGAAATAGTTTTTAAAATGCCGGAAAATGAACTCAACGCTTACTGGTCGTGGTTAGCCATTATTGCGGCTACCGTGCAGGTGTATCTCGATTTTTCAGGGTATTCGGATATGGCCATCGGATTAGCAAAACTATTTGGATTTCAGTTTAAAGAGAACTTCAATTACCCATTCATGGCAAGATCAATGAAGGATTTTTGGACACGCTGGCACATATCATTGTCTTCGTGGTTTAGAGATTATGTATATATTCCTATGGGAGGTAATAAAAAAGGAATCCCAAGAACCTATTTCAATATCAGTCTTGTCTTTTTATTAACCGGATTCTGGCATGGGGCCAGTTGGTCGTTTGTTTTATTTGGCGCATTTCATGGGTTGCTGGTAATGATAGAGAAATTAGGATTTGACAGATTGCTGGATAAAATGCCACGCTTTCTGACAAGTATATATGTGTTTAGTGTGGTATCTTTTGGTATTATATTCTTCTCCATTGATAATTTACAACACATCGGTTATTTCTACCAATCTTTATTTCAGCTTAAAACTCCCGACACCTACCATACTATTAATATGTATTTAACCAACGAATGGTTTATTGTGCTCATTATTGGATTATTAGTATCATTTCCTACAGCCGAATACATATTAGAAAAAATAAAAAATCCATTTTTCAAAAAAAGTGCGGAAACTCTTTTCATCATAAGTATTTTCATTTTATCAATATCCGAACTGGCAAATACAAGCTATAACCCATTTATATATTTTAGATTTTAATGCGCAAACTGATTATATTAGTTATTATTCCTGTTCTGGCAGCACTTAGCATTTCATGCTATATCTACAAGGCATTGATAGGAACGGACATGGTCAATCAGGATATTAAACTGGAAATTATTTTAGATACTTATCAGGAGTCAAACCTGCAGTTTTTCTTACAAGACAGTGTCGACTTTAAAGCGGAAAACTCGCAAACCATAAAATTGCGTGAAGGACTGAAAGACTATAAAATCGAATTTACCATTAACGACACACAAAAGCCTCGTAAAATAAGAATCGATCCGAGTATTACCAGAGGAACATGGATCATTAAAAAAATAGCGCTCAAAGGATTAGTTAACGATGTCGTTTTCGAACACGACAGTATTTTAAAAAGTTTCACGCCCAATTCTGATATAAAAACATTTGAATTAACTCCTAATCATAACATAAAACTGGAATCATCAGGCAACGATGCTTTCATTGTCAGTAATTTTTCAGTAACTGATTATTTAGAGCAACTTCAGCAAAAACCTTTTCTTAACTTACTCCCGTTTTTCTTTAGCATCTGCTCATTTGGCTTGCTTACTTATTTCCTTAGAAAAAAACTTACGTACTTTATTGATAAACCGCTTGAATTCAATCATCTATTGATCTTTGTTTTTATATCTCTGATCAGTTTGCCTCTGTTATGGATGAATGCATTCCCTGTTGAACAAAATATATTTACAGAGAAACGAATGTTAAAGCCGAAACCGGCATTTGATTTCATAAACATTAATCATTTTTTTAATGAATACACGGCCTATTTTGAAGATAATCTGGGGTTCAAAAAACCTTTATCCACATTTAACAGTTATTATAAATTTAAACTATTTAAGACGTCTTCAAAACCTGAGCGTGTTGTAGTAGGAAAAGACGATTGGCTATTCTCAACAGAAGATGGTATTGCCGGAGATTATCAAAACTTAACTTCTTACACAACAGCTGATTTAAACAAAATCAAACAACATTTAGAAGAAATAACCCAATGTTATAAAAAAGAAAATATCCATTTCGTACTTATTGTTCTTCCTGTAAAATCAACTATTTATCCGGAGTATTTGCCTGATAATATTCACAGAAAAACAAAACCAACTAAACTGGCGCAGTTGTCCGGCTTCTTAAAACACTCCTCTGCTATAAATTTCATAGATGTTTCTGATGATTTTATAAAAGAAAAAAAATCCAACGATCTTTTCTATCAACATGATATTCATATCAACTACATGGGCGGTTTTGTTGCCTATCAGGCCTTGATTCAAACTATGAAAAAAATGGATTCCAGAATAGAACCTATGAAACTGGGCTACTATTTCAAAAAAATGGTTCGTATTCCAAATGCTGATTTAAGTAATGTTTTATCACTGGACTACACATTGCTAAACGATGAATGGTATTTAAAAAAAGGTATCCGCAAAAAATTCGTTAAAACGGAAGCACCAAACTATGAAACCGTACCTATTCAGCAAAAAACAGTAAGAAGTCAAATCAAAAACAGTCATCTTCCAAAAGCAATTGTTTACCGTGATTCATTTTTTAATTTAATGATGCCTTATTTTTCTGAAAATTTTAGCGAGTGTACGTATATCTGGTCCTATGAAATGTCAAAAGAAGTGATTGATAAAGAAAAACCGGATTTCGTAGTACTTGAAATAACAGAAGCCACATTAGATCAACTATTAAACGATAATCCCAAATGGATGAAAGACTTACTAAATAGATGATGAACAACATGAATTCTATAATTAAATACCTCATGATGACACTATGTGCCATCACCATTATATGGTCGGTAAAATTTATCTGGCAAAAAGAAAAATGGAGTCCTATTGACGAATATGCACACATGGACTATATCGAAAAAATGGGCGATGGCATGATGCCCAAATTACAGTATGCCATTTCCCATGATATTTACATGGATTTGATTGATCATCCGGAAAGAAGTTTTACGCCTCCCGTTCATAGCAGAGAGGAGCTCGGCATGGGAAATTATTCCTATCAGGCAAAGCATCCTCCGTTATATTACAGCGTATTATTATTGCCAAACATGATGATGAAAAAAATGGGGTATGAAGCTTTTGATCGGTTAAGAATACTACGCTTACTATCCTATTTCTTGTTTGCATTAGGAATACTCATGTCGGTCCCCATTTTTAACCTATTACAACAAAAAGGATTTTATATTCCCGGATTCTATGCCTGGACTTGTGTTTTCTTTGGATTACTGATTGCAACTCATCAGCGCTATGGACTTACCAATAACATGCTATCGCCTTTATTTATTAATACCGCCTTATTTTTAATTTTAAAATATCACTTGACTTATCGGATAAAATTTTTATATCTGTTTATGCTGGTAACCGGCCTATCTGTTTCCGTATCATTAACCAATGTATTCATTGTACCCTTTTTACTTTTATATGCGTTGATTATTTACATTCCCCATTTTTCATTAAAAACATTTATTTATGCCTTCTCTATTTTATTGGCATCCGGCCTGGTTATAGTTTGGTGGCAATTAACAACCATTCCCGATAAAGCATTTGAAGAGTTCGTTCAAAATTTGTTATTATATATTATTCCGGCCAATTTATTAAGCTTTGAAAAATTCATCGATTTACTTTTGGAAGATTCCTTTAAGCTAAGTTTTATAAATGATCATCTCGATATATCTATGATTTACCTTGTACTATTAGTCATTAATATCGTTGTATCTCTGATATTTTTAAGAACAATTCTCAAAGAACATCGCTGGATATTAATCAGTATGCTGATTTTTGCGATATTTGTTTTGAACCTGTACTTTTTAAACAGATATGTCCCGCGAGTACACTGGATGGCTTTAAGAAATTATTTAGGATTTATTCCTATTATTTTTATTTCAAGTTCAGCGTTTATAGTTGTAATTTCAAAAAAAATAACAAATACCCGTTTTTTTGCATAAAATACTCATCATAGCCGACCATCGTATAAACCGTTCTCCGAGCCAGAGATACCGGTTTGAGCAGTACTTAAACTACTTTAACGCACAGAGGTTCGAATGGGAATTATCAGAAATCATTTCAGAAAAAGATGACAAACTATTTTACAGCCCGGGTAATTATTTACAAAAGGCCTGGATTCTTTTAAAATCTATTTTCATTCGCCTAAACGATTTACAAAAAGCAAAAGACTTTGACATTATCTTTATCCAACGCGAAGCATTGTTACTAGGCTCTTCTTTTTTTGAAAAACAATTTTTCAAAAAACGTAAAGTTATTTTTGATTTTGATGATAGCATTTGGCTATTGGATACATCGCCTGAAAACAAAAAATTTGAGTTTTTAAAAAATCCCGATAAAACCAAAATCAATATCGCTCATGCCCATTGCGTGATAGCCGGCAACTCCTTTTTAGCAAACTACGCCAAACAATTTAATCCAAACACGATTGTTATTCCTACAACGATTGATTCCGATATTCATATTCCAAAGCCGGAGTTAAGAGATAAAGAAAAAATCGTTATAGGCTGGAGCGGAAGTATCAGTACCATTAAGCATTTTGAAATAGCGATTCCTGCTCTCAAAGAAATTCAAGCGAAATATCCCGGAAAAATAGAAATACAGGTGATAGGGCAAGGCTCTTACGCCCATCCGGAAATCAATGTGGTTAGTAAAAACTGGAGTTCCATAACCGAAGTAAATGATCTAAACCATTTTGATATTGGCATCATGCCTCTACCTAACGACGAGTGGGTAAAAGGGAAATGCGGATTAAAAGGATTATCCTATATGTCATGTGGTATTGCAACCGTCATGAGCCATGTTGGTGTAAACCCCGAAATTATTGAACATGGTAAAAATGGCTATTTAGCCAAAACTAAAGAGGAATGGATAGATTACCTTTCACTGTTAATCGAAAATAGTGACTTACGTCACAAAATCGGGTTAGCAGGAAGAGATACTGTGGTTAAAAACTACTCTGTAAATGCTAATAAAGTTAAGTACTTAGAGGTTTTGAAATCGCTAATAAAATAGTAGATTTGCCCTCATGAAATCTTTTTCTAAAGATATTATACCAAACGAAGTATACGTAAAAAGATATAAGGATTTCATCCGCTTAGTTCGTATTAAAAAAATGTTATCACAAACCACAATTATTATACATTCAAAACAGAAATAAACATACACTTATGAAAAACACAGCACTTACACAAAAACACATTTCTTTAGGAGCTAAAATGGTTCCATTTGCAGGATACAACATGCCTGTTTCTTATAGCGGATTAAACGATGAGCATGCTACCGTTCGAAATGCCGTAGGTGTATTTGACGTAAGTCACATGGGTGAATTTATTTTAAAAGGGGATAAAGCATTGGATTTGATACAGAGAGTAACCAGTAATGATGCTTCTGTTTTAACGGATGGAAAAGCACAGTATTCCTGCCTTCCTAATAACGATGGCGGAATTGTGGATGATCTCATTGTGTATCGTATAGATGAAAAAACATACATGCTGGTAGTAAACGCTTCTAATATTGAGAAAGACTGGAACTGGATCTCTAAACACAATACTGCAGGCGTTGATATGAAAAATATTTCTGAAGAAACATCGCTATTAGCTATTCAGGGACCAAATGCAACAGCTGTATTACAAAAATTAACCGACGTTACCTTAGCTGATATTCCTTACTATTCTTTTGCCAAAGGAAAATTCAATGGTATTGATAATGTGGTAATTTCTAATACAGGCTACACAGGCGCCGGTGGTTTTGAGATTTATTTTAAAAATGAAGATGCCGAAAACATGTGGGATGCGATATTTGAAGCCGGAAAAGAATTTGGCATCAAACCAATTGGCTTAGGCGCCCGCGATACTTTACGTTTAGAAATGGGCTTCTGTTTATATGGAAATGATATTGATGATACTACCTCTCCTATTGAAGCAGGATTAGGCTGGATCACCAAATTCACCAAAGACTTCACCAATCGTGCGGCCATCGAGAAACAAAAAACAGAAGGCGTTACTAAAAAATTAGTAGGCTTTGAAATGATCGACAGAGGTATCCCTCGCCATGATTACCAAATAGCGGATGCCAACGGAACCGTTATCGGTAAAGTAACTTCAGGTACTCAATCACCAACACTAAACAAAGCCATTGGTATGGGATATGTAAATAAAGACTTTGCAAAAGCCGATACAGAAATTTTTATTGTTATCAGAGATAAAGCCATTAAAGCTAAAGTGACTAAAATACCATTCTTGAAAAAATAATTTTTAATTATGAGTTATAAATTATGAGAGATTAAGTTTTATAATTATTATACAATAACTCATAACCCAAAACTCATCACTTATAACTAATGACATGAACATAGAAGTTTGTTATACACCTCAGGCTTATAATCTTTTTCATAAAGATGATTCCATTGTGGTTGTAATAGATGTTTTCAGAGCAACGTCGGCTATTGTAACTGCCTTTTATAATGGCGTGAGTAAAATGATTCCTGTGGCCACCGTTGAAGAAGCAAAAGAATATCAAAAAAACGGATACATGGCTGCCGCTGAACGCAACGGCGAAATGATTGAGGGATTTGAATTAGGTAATAGCCCTTTTGGCTACATGAACAATAAAGTAAAAGGGAAGATCATAGCTATATCAACAACCAACGGAACACAAGCTATTGAAGCAAGCCGAAAAGCATCCAAAATTTTAGTAGGTAGTTTTTTAAACCTGGATGTATTATGCGAATATCTTTCTGCTCAAAAAAGAGATGTGGTATTAGTATGTGCCGGATGGAAAAATAAATTCAATTTGGAAGATACCATATTTGCCGGGGCTGTAGTGAGTAAATTAACTGCAGAATCCGGATTTACCATAGAATGTGACTCTGCTATTGCATCCAAGCACTTATACGATTTTGCAAAAGATGATTTATATGGCTTCTTATCTAATTC
>JACQAK010000189.1 GCA_016194985.1 Bacteroidota bacterium | reverse complement strand
GCCTCGATAATGTTCACTTCATCAGGGCTAACCAACCTAATCTTTTCAACCAGATAAAAGATATAGCATTATTGCACATAGATGTTGATATGTACGAACCCACCTACTACTATTTATCTCAATTCTTTTCAAAAACAACACCCGGCGGTTATGTTATAATTGACGATTATGGTGTGGATTTTTTTAATTGTGCTGATGCCGTGAATGACTTTTTCAGAAAACATCAATTATCCTCAAAAAAATTAAATATTGGAAAGCATATTGCATACTTCCAAAAATAACTACCTTAAAAATCAAACAAATCATGCTGATAAGTTACTATGGTATTGTTATTGGATAAAAAAACCTTGTCCTTTTTTTCACAAAAATAAACAGCCTTAGTATCTGAATTCTCATAAACAGAGCATGATGCCGTCATCAGCTGTTTTTTGTCACATAAAAATTCAATAACATCTAACATATCTTTATCAGAAATATACTTTACAAATTTTTCCTGTATAGGAGGAGAATCAATGCCAATAATGATTTTATCCCATTTTGAGGTCTCTGTGTATTCTATAACATCAGGCAATAAATTATGATCTTTAAAAAAGCTTATCTTAAATCTGTCTAATAATTTAGTGATATTGGAAGCACTAAATAATAGATAGTAATCTTTGGGAAATACTTCTTCACCGGAATACTCCATGCACCTTGTATTATTATTGGCTTCTATTTCTTGTTCGGTCAAAGAAATTTTAAGAGGCAGTTTAACTGCTTTACCGGGTAACCTGTAATGATAATAGTATGTGATATTACCATTTACATCTATTTTTAAAGCAAAGGTACATCCTGTATTAGAAAGAGTATGCTCTGCATCAAATAACAATTTATCATAATCCTTGTAAAAATCTGTACTATCCGGAATTAATTGATGAACCTCATCGCTCGTCAATTTTCTAAAGAAAGTGAAATATATTTTCAAATTCAAAAGTTTGCCTTTATTATAATTTATTCCAAAATAACTCAGATAATCTTTTGAATCACCTTGTATTTTAATAGCATTGGAGATATAATTCCTTAAAACAGGATGACTGTATAATTCTTTTAATTTATCTAAAATTTCAGACTTCATAATATATCTATTGACTAAATAATGCATTTATCACATCTAAATTAATTGGCGACTTCTCCCCTATCAACTTTACCCCCTCGCTGTTTTCTGATAAAATTTCTGCCGCCTTATTTAGTTTTTTTGTTTTAGCTAAATAATTTTCCTTCGACAAATAATAATAAGTAAACCCTTCCTGAGCGTTCATCTTAGTATAAGGCTCATAGCCCAGTTGTTTATTAAATTGAATTGCCAGAGTATTGGAATTGGCTATTTTGATAATAGAATACTCGGGGTCTTTCATCAATAAAAAAATAAAATTCATGAGTGCCAGACTGGCAAAAACAGGAGTTGAAGAAAACAAATAATCTTTGTTCCAGATAATGATACCCCCCTCTCCATATTTCTTTTCTTCATTATAATTTTTAGCATTAATCAATCCTATCGTTTTATTGTCGCAGATAATTAAAAAATAATAATTCCATTTGTTATTAATGCTTTCAAACCATTTTAATTGCATCGAAGGGGTAATGTAATCTTTAAACTCCATATAATTTCTTATACTCGGTTGATTCCTCCAATATCTGATCAATTCAATATCGCCTTTCTCAACACGTTTCAATATGATATTATACTGCGTGATAATCATATTTTTTTATCGATAAAATAATTAGGAGCTTTACTCGAAACTCTAAGTATTTTATTAATATACTCAGCCAAAACCCCAATAAATAATAAGATAATACCTGTACTAAACAAAATACTTACTATCAGGGATGTATATCCTTCTACCGGAATTTTTAATAAGAATTTTTTGTACATAAAGTAAATTCCTATTAAAAAATTAACAAGAGCAATAAGTCCTCCTATAATAGAAACAGATCTTATAGGAAACAAATACGATAATAATATTAAACCCAGCGAAGTATTAAATAATTTCCGGATAGAATACCGGCTTTTAATAAGCTTATGGGGATTTTCCTGAACCTTAACATATTTAATACGCGATGTGTACCAGGTAATGATTTCATCAATAAAAAATATTTCCGATTGATGATTTTTTATTTCTTCAATCATTCTCTTGGAAATGACCCTATAACCTGAACCCTTTTCCCTTTTTTTACCACTGGTTATTTTTGCCCAAAAATGAAAATAACTCGTTAACGCATTTCGTATAAAAGAATCATACTTCTTTTGATACGAAGCATATACCAGGTCGAGCTGATCCTGCTTGGCGATAGTATAAACTTTAACCATTTCGGAAGGTAAAATCTCCATGTCATCATCCATGGTTATAACATGATCAGCATTACTAAATCGCAACCCGCAAAGGATCGCATTATGTTGTCCGAAATTTTTATTTAATCTGATAGCCTGAATGGGTATATCCTTTTGCTCTTGTTTTAATTGTTCAATCAAATCCCATGAGTTATCTGTGCTGCAATCATCTATAAAAATAATTTCGAAACGGTCTTTACTAAAAGCACTTTTAATCTCATTCACAAGGCCACTCAATAGAGCACTACTATTATAAACAGGAATAATGATTGATATATCTAATTTCATTTCTTACTACTTAAAATTAAACCCCCATCCATTTTTAATTCACTCCCGGTAATCCATCTGGCATCAGAACTCAGCAAAAAACAAACCGCATGAGCAATATCTTCCGGCTCGCCAAAACCCAAAGGATATTGTTTTTCATAAGAACTGAAATTTTCTTCTCCTGCTGCCAGCTTTGTTTCTTCAAGCATTTGTGTTTTTACCAACCCCGGCAAAAGCACATTCGATCGCATTTTTTTTGGAGCAACCTCAATAGCCAATGTTTTACTAAAGGCTTCTAAGGCAGCTTTTGAGCTCACATACATGGATCCTCCAAAATAAGGATGTTGAGAGGAAATAGAAGAAATAAATACAAAAGAAGCCCCGTCTTCTATTTTCCCCTTCTGAAGTAACTTTGATGTTAACATAACAGGAGCGTTAAAATTAATATCAAAAATTTCCTTGATACTTTCAGGTTTCAGGAACTTTATAGGACGTGGGTTAATGATCCCCGCACAATGCACAACACCGTTTATTTTAGGAGATTGATTAATGATCTCCTCGATAGCTTGCTCATTCGTCAAATCGCCGGTAACAATAACCGATGGACGAGAACATAGCTGTTTTGTTTTTTGTAACTCAACCTCATTTCTCCCAACCAGAATGCAATTTGCTCCCCGTTCAGAAGCCTCAATAGCGCATGCTCTCCCAATACCCGAAGATGCTCCGGTAATTAAAACAGTTAAATTATGTAACCCCGATTTATTCAATTTCTAAAATATCAGTACAAATTACACCTTTGGTTTGTAATAAACAATTACCCCACGAATAACCTACTCCAAAACCACTTAAAAGTAATGTCAGATCTCTGTATTCCAACGCATTTTTTAGTTGGTATAACATTGTTAAGGGGATAGAGGCTGAACTTGTATTACCAAACTTTTGAATAGAATATGGTACTTTTTCAGGCTCTATCCTGCATTTCTTACGAACACTTTCATTAATTAATTTATTTGCCTGATGAAATACATAATAATCAATCTGTTGATGAGCAACTCCACTATTCTCCATCAACTCCTTAATACTTGGTCCCACTTCCTTTAAAGCAAAGTTAAAGATCTCAATACCATCTAAAGCAAGATGTTTGGGAGCTCTTTCAATTCCCTCATCAATCTTATGTTCAATAAACGAAGAATGAGAAATATGATTTCTGGCCCCACCATCTTCAATTATGATAGATTGATAACCGCTGCCATCCGTAAATAAATTAAAATACATCGGCGCGGCATTCTCATCAAACTCAACTGCAGTGGCAGAGCCCGCATCTCCAAACAAAGGATACGTACTTTTATCTTTAAAATTAGTAGACAGCGTCGATTTATCACCCGCCAAAAGCAATCCCCTTTTTAGATTTCCGGATGTCAGCAAATTAGAAAGAACATATAGCCCATAAACATAGCCACTGCATCCTAAATTAATATCAAATGCAATAATATCTTTTCTTAATCCCAACTTATGCTGCAGAATAGCAGACGTGGATGGTAAAAAATAATCCGGAGACTGGGATACAAATACCAGAACATCAATGCTCTCTTTTTCCCAATGAAGTTTCTCAAGCAAACTGCGTGTCGATTTCTCACACATATCAGACGTAGCAACAGTTGCACCGGCAACACGACGCTCTTCAATACCTGTATTTTTGGCAAAAGATTTCCTTTCATCCTCCGTTATCCAGGTATAGAGATCTGTTTTTTCGATCTGCTTGGGAACACAAACAGATAACCCTTTTATAGATATGTTTTTAATACAACTATGCACCTTTTTGCTTAACTAATTCATAAAGATCTTTTACAGTTTCTGTCGATTTTAGCTCATTTCCATTCAACTGTATATTAAAATGATAATCAACAAATGCAATAATAATAAGAGCATACATAGAGCTCCAACTTTTTAAATCTCTATAATTAGTTTCAGGAGTAAGGGTTCCCGGTTCTATTTCTTCCAGTTCCTGTTCCAAATTTTTAGTAAATTCTTCTAAACTCATATTTCTCTGTCATTATATTTTTATAACTGTTCCTGCCCAACTAAATCCTATTCCAAAACCAGCCAGTAACACCGTCATGCCTTTTTTAAGCCGCCCCTGCGTTTCTGCATCTTTAAGT
>JACQAK010000188.1 GCA_016194985.1 Bacteroidota bacterium | reverse complement strand
TTTAGATAAATTTTTATACAAATCAATTTATCTCATGGTTTTATGGAGATATAAATACCCCGACCGAAGTAAGATTGAATTTTCTTTATGTAAATTATGAAAACATTGTTTAGCTAATTGATCTACCTCTTACATCCAATTTAATTATCAATACAATAGATGGAATTCTACACCTGAAGATTTTTTTAAATTAAGAATTCAAAAATAGGGTTTTTATTGTAAAAGCAAACATTTTTTTACAAAATATTTGTCGGCTGCAAAAGCCTATAATTCCTCTAAAAATTGCTCCATAACAGCATAAACCTGTTTCAACTCGCTTTCTGTTATGCAATATGGAGGAATAAGATACACGATATTGCCCAAAGGCCTTACTATAATTCCCTTTTTAAGAAAATAAGACGCTATGCTTTCGGAAGCATGATTCAAATAATGAGTATGTTCTTCTGTACGAATCTCCAAAGCTAAAATGGTGCCCTTGCTTCTTACATCTTTGAGTTTCTCATGTGTTTTTAACTGAAGAACAAAGGCCTGATTCAATCGGGAGATGAGTTGTATTTGTTCCTGAGTTTCTGTTTTTTCCATTAGGTCCAAACTTGCCAAACCGGCCGAACAGGCTGTTGGATTAGCTGTATAACTATGACCGTGAAAAAACGTTTTGGTTTTATCATCACTTACACAGGCATTATAAATAAATTCAGCGCAACTGGTAACTCCCAAAGGCATATAACCACCTGTTAAACCCTTCGATAAACAAATAATGTCCGGCTTATGCGTCAGGTAATCCGATGCAAAAAATGCTCCTGTTCTGCCAAAACCGGTCATTACCTCGTCTGCAATACATACAATACCGTTTGAACGACAAAGCTCTATCAATTCATCCAGATAAGATGCTTCGTACATTAGCATACCCGCTGCCCCCTGCACCAGTGGCTCAAAAATAAATCCGGCAATATCGTTATGATTCGTAAACCAACTCTGTAAAGTGTCTTTCAGATGATCGATATTTTCAGCATCAGGCAATGGAATATGGATCACATCAAATAACAAATTCTCAAAAGCATGATTAAACACATTTCGGGCACCAACACTCATTCCTCCGAAGGTATCACCATGATAGGCATTCTCAAAAGCAATAAACTTTTTTTTACTGATTCCCTGATTGTGCCAGTATTGCAAAACCATTTTTAATCCAACCTCAACAGCCGTAGATCCATTATCGGAATAGAAAATTTTTGATTGATTTTTTGGCAAATGACCTATCAGCCTTTCTGCCAGTTTTACTGCCGGCTCATGTGTAAATCCACTAAAGATAGCATGCTCCAGCGTATGCAATTGTTCGCTCACCTTTTTCGAAATATAAGGATGACAATGCCCGTGTAAATTGACCCACCAGCTCGAAATAGCATCCAGCAACTTATTGCCATCCGCATCATAAAAATAAGCCCCTTCGCCTTTTACAATATGAACGGGTATTTCGGCATACTTTAAGTGAGTAAACGGATGCCAAACGTACTGTTGATCTTTATTTATAATTGATGACAAAATTTTAAAATTTAAATTGATAGCCTCAAATTTAATATTTAAAACCGATTTTAAAATTTACTGTTTTCAGGAGCTTTTCCCGCTTTCCGCTGTATCTTTTTAGCAAAGAGACTGCTAAAAAGGATGCCGCTGCAATCGGGGCTAGTTAAAGAGTAACAGATTTTTAGTTTATAAGAAAACTGCTCTGATTTTGCAAAATGTCCGCCAAAAAAGATGGCTAAATTATAAATTTGTTCAACCCCGAATGGGGTTGCAATACGAATAATATCATATAAACTATTCACATTACAACCCCATTCGGGGTTGAATTCATAATAAATAAACAAACTAATCAATTAGTTACTTCTAACAGGTGTTTTAGTTAACTATTTTTCAAAATTTTCAATAAAAAAGCTCATAATTTTACAATACTTATATATTTGTTATCTAAAAAAATACCATGGACTTAGAATTTAATAAAAATGATGATAAAATGCGTTTGCTGATCTCGCAAATGGAGCAACGCTTAACTAAAATATACGATGGCGGTGGAAAAAAACGCATCGAAAAATTACACGAACAAGGAAAAATGAGTGCGCGTGAACGCATCGATTTCTTATTGGATAAAGGAACCCCCCGTTTTGAAATGGGTGCTTTTGCCGGTTACGATATGTATCCCGAGCATGGTGGCTGTCCCGGCGGAGGCGTTGTTATTGTGATAGGATATGTAAGTGGTAAACAATGTATTGTGGTTGCCAACGATGCCACTGTAAAGGCAGGAGCCTGGTTTCCTATCACCGGTAAAAAGAATTTACGGGCACAGGAAATTGCCATGGAGAACCGATTACCTATTATTTACTTAGTAGATAGCGCCGGTGTATACTTGCCATTGCAGGATGAGATCTTTCCTGATAAAGAGCATTTCGGACGCATCTTCCGCAATAATGCCATCATGAGCGGTATGGGAATTTTACAGGTATCTGCTGTCATGGGTAGTTGTGTAGCCGGTGGTGCTTACTTACCGATCATGAGCGATGAAGCGATGATTGTAGATAAAACAGGCTCCATCTTCTTAGCCGGAAGTTATTTGGTAAAAGCGGCCATTGGCGAAACCATTGATAATGAAACCTTAGGTGGTGCTACTACTCATTGCGAGATAAGCGGCGTAACAGATTATAAATGCAAAGACGATGCCGACTGCTTAACACGCATTCGCAATATCATGAGTAAGGTAGGCGATTACGAAAAAGCCGGCTTTAATCGCGAAACACCTGCCCTTCCTAAAAAAGACCAAAAGGAAATGTATGGTATTTTAAATGACAAACAATATGAAATCAGAGACATTATTGAACGCCTGGTAGATAATGGAGAACATGAAGAATATAAAGAATTATACGGCCAATCAATAGTATGTACCTATGCACGTATTGATGGTTGGGCTGTAGGAATTGTTGCCAATCAGCGTAAAGTAGTCAAAAGCAAAAAAGGCGAAATGCAATTTGGTGGTGTTATCTATAGTGATAGCGCTGATAAAGCAGCCCGCTTTATTATGAATTGTAACCAAAAGAAAATTCCATTGGTGTTCCTACAAGATGCAACCGGCTTTATGGTTGGTTCACGTAGCGAACATGGCGGTATTATTAAAGATGGCGCTAAACTGGTTGGAGCTATGGCAAATTCAGTTGTTCCTAAATTTACGGTGATACTTGGTAACAGTTATGGTGCTGCCAACTATGCGATGTGCGGTAAAGCATACGATCCTCGTTTAATTGTTGGATGGCCTACTGCGCAGATAGCAGTAATGGGTGGTGCACAAGCAGCCAAAGTATTGGTTCAAATTGAAGTAGCTTCATTAAAAGCCAAAGGCGAAGAAATTACTCCTGAAAAAGAAGCCGAGCTTTATAACAAAACCAAAGACCGTTATGATGCGCAAACCACACCATATTACGCAGCTTCCCGCCTATGGCTGGATGCAATCATTGATCCTATAGAAACACGTAAAGTAATCAGTATGGGAATAGAAGCAGCTAACCACGCGCCTATTACCAAACAATACAATGTAGGTGTTTTACAAACATAAAATGAAAGCATTTTTAATTGTTATCGCATGCATTAGTCACTTTTTAATAAAGGCTCAGGAGAAATCTGAGCCTTTATTATTTCGCTGGCAGGATAAATATGCCAAAAAGAATATGCATAAATATGTATCCTACGATACCATCATTAAAACAAGTGAAGCAACTATACACCTTAACTACAGCAACAATCCCTCAAAGCCCTATTTATTAATGCTTCACGGCATGGGCGCTAATGCCAGAACCAACTGGAGTAGTCAGGTAAAAGACTTATCCAAAGATTTCAATTTAATTTTACCGGATCTCATTTATTTTGGGGAAAGCACATCCTCTTCCGGTAATTATTCCGTTGAGTTTCAGGTAGAACAAATACGCGAAGCTATTCAAAAACTGGGCATTACCTCTAAAGTGAACGTGATGGGATTCAGTTACGGTGGATTAACAGCTGCTATGTACAATCAATTACATCAACCTGAAGTCCTTAAATTAATTATTATCGACGGACCTGTGAAATTTTATTCCGGGCAAATGGCAGACAGTTTGGCAAAGGCAGTTGGCGTTAGTAGTATAAAAAATGTAATCGTTCCAACAACCGTTGTGGAATTTGACGGCATGAAAAAAGCGGTGATGTCGCGGGGTTTTCCGGCTACTAAAAAGTTAAAACGTCAGTTATTACGCTATTTTTTCTTACCTACCAAACAGATCCGCGATAAACAAATGGATTATTTATTTGAACGACAATCTGTTTACCAAAACTACAATTATAATTTAGACAAAACATCAACCCTGTTAATATGGGGAGGAAAAGACGGCGCCATTCCGCTGTCTGTAGGGCAAAATTTACATCAGGCCTTCCCTAACTCTACTCAGTTAATCATCTATCCTAAGGCCAGGCACGATGCTCATTTTAGAGAATATAAAAAATTAAATAAAGCGGTGATTGAATTTCTGAAACATTAATTAGATTTGTATATGCAAAAAACTAAAATATTAGATTCTGTTCAGATAAATCAAAAATTAAATCGTATGGCCTATCAGGTTTACGAAAATAATTTCAAAGAAAAAGAATTACTCATTGTTGGCATAGAAGGCAATGGTTATAAGGTTGCCGAACGTATCGTGGTTATTTTAAATTCCATCTCTTCCATTAAAATTAAATTGGGGAAAATCAAAATGGACAAAGAAAATCCCTGGTCTTTCGAACCTAAAATTGATTTTACCGAAAAAGATTTCGAAAACAAATCCGTAATTTTAGTAGACGATGTATTGAATAGCGGGAAAACATTGATTTATGCCGTGAAATTATTTTTGAACAAACCTGTAAAGCAACTAAACACCTTGATTTTAGTAGACCGTAGCCATACACGCTTTCCTGTAAAAGCTGATTTCGTTGGTCTTTCTTTATCCACTACGCTTCAGGAAAGAATTGATACTGATTTTTCTAAAAAAGGAAAAGAGGCTGTTTATCTGGTTTAATAGCATTCCTTTGTCTGCTCAATCGAAGTTGATAACCCAACGATATCTAAGGGTTCTTTAATGAAATTTTTACTCAAAACAAAAAAACCGAAGATTGATCTTCGGTTTTTTTTTATTATCTGAGTACTGTTACGTGACCT
>JACQAK010000187.1 GCA_016194985.1 Bacteroidota bacterium | reverse complement strand
GATGATATGATGTGGAATCCTAACCATGTGGTAACCACACAAACATATCGATATTCCTTTGGAGGAAGACACTATATTTATGTGTTTGGTAACAATAAAGGCAATACAAAATATGCAAAAGGTACAGGTGCTACAGCCTTTGTTCCGGCAGCACTTGACGGAAAAACAATTGGTTCCGGTAATTACTCAAACTTTGGAGACTTTGCATATACTTACAAATGGGGATATCAAAACTCTATTGGCGCTACAGCTAATGCAAAAAACAGCGGAGCGGTTGCTTTAACTAATATATGGTCGGATGCTATGTGGGTAAATATACCTGTAACAGTTGACCCTCGTTACAACTTTACAAATCCATCAGATATGCCATGTGACGTTCGAGTGTCATTAAGAGTTAAAAAAGCATACAGACCTAGTATGGCATCAAATGTAGTTGTTGGTCCTTCCAACTATACTCAGTCAGGATTTGTTACATCAGGTGTAGCGCTTAATCTTAACCACTGCCCTACAATTCTGCCATATTTCCCGTATAGCACCACAACAGGTCCGGGACCATTTATGTCTCCTAGCCGTGATACACTTTCCGGCTCAGCAAATAACAATTATAACTTATATACGTTCAATACAGCTGATGTGTTTACCGAATTAAATGATGCCAACAAACACAAATCAGCATTGGATTTAATTAATGTAGTGCCAAACCCTTATTATGCCTATTCAACTTATGAAACAGGACGAATTGATAATAGAGTGAGGATTACTAATTTGCCAAACAAATGTAAAATCAAGATCTTCACGTTAAATGGTACACTAGTAAGAACATTTGACAGAGATGTAAGCGGCCAAGAGGATATAAGTTATACAGAAAATGGTTCCGACTTTGTTAGAGCTAAGCGATTATCTTTCCAGGATTGGGATATGAAAAACCAAAGCGGTATTACAGTAGCCAGCGGTTTATACATCATTCATATTGATGTACCGGGTGTTGGTGAAAAGATCCTGAAATGGTTTGGCGTAATGAGACCTTTAGATTTACAAAGTTACTAGTTGTTAAATAGTATTAATTATAAATAATATGAAGTCGTTTTTAAATATATCATTAAGTGTTGTTTTAACAGGTAGCTTTATTGCTGCAGGTTATCAGGCTAATGCCGGTAACCCTGAGCGTGCAGGACAAGCGGGAGCATCACAATTGTTAATTAATCCTTATGCTCGTTCAGCAGGCTGGGCCGGTGCTAATGGGGCTATTACAAAAGGACTGGAGTCTCAGTACACAAACGTGGCAGGTATAGCAGCCACTAAAAAAACTGAACTGATGTTTATGAGAACTGCCTGGTTGGTTGGAACTGGTATTAATATTAATACGTTTGGATTATCTCAACGTGTTGGAGAAACCGGAGCGATCGCCTTAGGGATTATGTCAATCAATGCCGGTAAAATTGAAAGAACTACGGAACAACAACCGGAAGGTGGATTAGGAACATTTACTCCCCGCTTTACAAATATTGCTTTATCCTATGCAAAAGGATTTTCAGATAATATTTCAGGTGGTATTACGTTAAGAGTTATTTCTGAAGGTATTGATAACGTGAAAGCACAAGGTGTTTCTATAGATGCAGGTATTCAATACCATACCGGTAAATATGATCAGTTACATTTAGGGGTTGCATTAAAAAATGTAGGACCTAAAATGCAATACAAAGGAGATGGTTTATCTTCTCAAAGAACTGTGACCAATGCTTATGGTAATGATTATCAGTTAACTATTAACAATAAATCAAATGCCTTTGAATTACCTGCCTTATTAAACATTTCTGCTGCTTATGATATCTACTTAGTGAAAGATTCTACAGGAAGAGCAAAAACACACAGAGTGTCTGTGGCAGGAAACTTTACATCCAACTCCTTTACAAAAGATAATTTCCTGGTAGGGTTAGAATATGGATGGAAAAACATCGTTATGGTACGTGCAGGCATGGTTACAGAAAAAGGTATTTTTCAGGGTGAAGGAAACCGTACAACAGCATTTACAGGACCTTCCTGTGGTGCAACGGTTGAAATTCCATTTGGAGAGAAAAAATCAACTTTTGGAATCGATTACTCATACCGATTCACGAACCCATTTGGAGGAGTTCACTCTTTTGGTGCTAGAATAAATTTATAATTCGTATATTTGACTATTCATTTATGATGAGTCCCGTCCCGATAATTGGGACGGGATTCTTTTATTTTAAAAACACAGATAAAAATGGCTACAGTTGCTTATTATACAGAAGAAGGCTTACAAAAATTGAAAGATGAGTTACAACAACTAAAAACAGTTGAACGTAAAAATGTCATCAGACAGATTGCAGAAGCAAGAGATAAAGGAGATTTATCTGAAAATGCTGAATATGACGCTGCTAAAGAAGCTCAGGGCTTGTTGGAAATTAAAATTGCTAAACTCGAAGAGATTGTCTCTAATGCACGTGTAGTGGACAGTTCTAAATTAGACATCACCAAGGTGAGTATTTTAACCACTGTTAAAATTAAAAACCTGAAAAATAATATGGAGATGAAATATACTATTGTGGCTGAAAACGAAGCTGATTTAAAAGCCGGCAAGATTTCTATCGATTCTCCTATAGGTAAAGGCCTTGTTGGAAAAAGTGTAGGCGATAAAGTGGATGTCACGGTTCCTGCAGGAGTTATCCCTTTTCAGATTATGGAAATTTCTATTTAAGAAAAATGCCGAGTATATTTTCTAAAATAATAGCAGGAGAAATTCCTTGTTATAAAATTGCCGAAAATGAAGATTACATGGCATTTTTGGATGTTTTTCCTTTAAAAAGGGGGCATACTTTGGTAATACCTAAAAAAGAAATCGATTACATCTTTGATCTGGATGACCCAACTTACACTGGACTCCTGTTATTTGCCAAACAAATAGCGGGTGCTATTAAAAAAGCGATTCCTTGCAACAGAATAGCAGTAAGCGTGATAGGTTTGGAAGTACCACATGCTCATATTCATTTGATTCCAATGAATACGATGAACGATGTTAATTTCTCGAATGAAAAATTGAAATTTTCCAAAGAGGAATTCGAACAAATTGCCTCAGAAATCAGACGGTACATCTAACCGACCCCTGGAATACACTCACCGTATTTATCATTTTTTGACGAATTGCCGTTCAGAAAAACAGTTATATTTGCAGCCTAAAATTAATTCCCATCATGGATAAAAAATCGCTTATTGGTTTAGGTTTAATAGCTGTCATCTTAATTACATGGCTGGCATTATCAGGACCAAGCAAAGAACAAATTGCCCGTAGTAAACAAATTAAAGATTCTGTTGAATTAGCTTTAACAACACAACAATTAGCTGAACAATCAAAGGCGGCAGCTGATCGGGCTAAAAAAAATGATACAATCACTCCAACTGTCTTATCTGATTCCGCAAAACAAGTAATTGCCAGTAGTTTATACAAAGATTTTTCGGTTGCAACCGTTGGTAAAAAAGAAGTTGTAACCATTGAAAACGAAAACATTAAAGCATTTATTTCTACAAAAGGTGGTAATGTTGAAAAAGTGATCCTTAAAAACTATCAACGTTATGGGCAAAAAGAGCCTTTAATTTTATTTGATAAGGATTCTACATCTCAGTATTTGCAGTTTGAAGCATACGCAAATAACATACGTTTTACGACAGACAGTTTCTATTTTACATCCTCTTCCATGTCTGAAATTGCCAGTGGAAATGGCACAAAATCAATCATCCTGAAATTAAACACTTCCAAACCCGAAAGTTATATTGAATATATCTACACGTTAAAAGGAAATGATTACATGTTGGATTATGATGTGAATTTTGTTGGAATGCAAAATATTATTTCTGCCAGAAGCAACAAAATAACGATGCATTGGAGTCAGGCAATGCCGTCTCAGGAAAAGCATATCAAAAAAGAACGCGAAGCAGCAACAGCTTATTATAATCAGGTAAAGGAGGGAGTAGATTATATCAATGCCCGCAAGAGCGAAGAAAAATTATTGAATGAAGATGACATCAAATGGATTTGCTTTAAGCAGCATTTCTTTAATTCGACCTTAATTGCCGACTCTGAATTTTTAAAAGACGGAAGTTTTATCAAAACATCCGAAAACCCAAACTCAAAAGAGTTTGTGAAAACAATTACTGCAGAGGTTGGAATTCCTTTTAAACACAGTTCTTCCGAGAAATTCGGAATGGCTTATTATTTTGGTCCAACCCAATACAAAGCGTTAAAAGCATACGATATTGATCTGGAAAAAATTATTCCGTTAGGCTGGAGCGTGTTCAGTTATATCAATAAGTGGATGATCATTCCTTTATTTAGCTTACTGTCTGGATTAAACAGTGGTATCATCATTTTGATTTTAACGTTGATCATTAAAACATTGTTGTTCCCGATTGCTTATAAAACATATATGAGTAGCTCTAAAATGCGTGTTTTAAAGCCAGAGATCGACGAGATCAATGCTAAATACGAGAAGAATGATGACCCAATGAAAAAGCAACAGGAACAAATGTCGCTATACAGAAGGGCAGGAGCAAACCCACTTTCGGGCTGTTTGCCAATGTTATTGCAGTTTCCTATTTTAATTGCTCTGTTTGGATTCTTCCCGGCAGCTATTGAGTTGAGACAGAAAGGGTTCATGTGGACCGATGATCTTTCGACATACGACTCTGTTTATAATTTTGGTTTTGAGGTGTGGGGCTTTGGAGATCATATCAGTTTATTTGCCTTACTGATGTTTGCCTCAACCATTATTTATACCTGGATGAATCAGGCATTACTTCAGCCACAACAAACGCAAATGCCTGGCATGAAATACATGATGTACCTGATGCCGGTGATTTTCTTAGCCGTAATGAACAGCTATGCGGCAGGCTTAAGCTGGTATTACTTCCTGGCAAATATCATCACATTCCTGCAAACATGGTTAATGAAGAAGTTTATTGATGATGGTAAAATACGGGAAGAACTTTTGGCCAATATGAAAAAACCAGAGAAAAAATCAGGGTTTCAAGCTAAGCTGGAAGAAATGGCAAAACAACGCCAGCAATTACCCGCTAAAAAGAAATAAATCTTTCCAAAAAAGCTGTTCAATCCGAACAGCTTTTTTTTGTAAAACAACCACCATTTCTCCGATTTCCTTGTCAAATATTTTTCACTGAAATTAGCAATCGGAGAGTTTATTTGTAATCATTCTAAATACTAAAAAATAGACTGATTGCTTGATGTTTTGCCTAAAAATAGTTAACCTTACAATCAATAATTAAACAGATATTTTATGAACACAGTTTCATCTCCTTTAGATTATTTACCAATCGTTTTAATGTTTATTGTTGCTCTCGGATTTGTAATAACGACAATGATTGCATCACATTGGTTAGGTCCAAAACGTAAAACAAAAATCAAGTTAGACTCTTTTGAATGCGGTATCGAATCAGAAGGAAATGCCCGTTTACCATTTGCCATTAAGTATTTCTTAGTGGCTATTTTATTTGTGCTTTTCGATATAGAGGTAATTTTTATGTATCCGTGGGCTGTAAACTTTAAAGAGTTAGGCATGTTAGGTGTCGTAGAAGTGTTCACCTTTATCGTATTATTATTAGTTGGATTCTACTATATGCTTTCTAAAAAGGCATTGAAGTGGGAAGAATAAATTATAGTTATTAGTGTTTAGTTATAAGTTTTTAATTACTAAACACTAAGCATTTGAAACTAAAAACTTTTTGAAAATGGCAAAAGAAATTATAAAACGCACAAAACCGGAAATTGCTAAAATGCCTGATGGACTCGAAGGTCCTGGTTTCTTTGCGACTAAGCTGGAAGATGTGGTTGGAATGGCCCGTAAAAATTCGTTATGGCCCTTACCATTTGCTACCTCTTGTTGTGGTATTGAGTTCATGGCTACTATGGCTTCGCATTACGACTTAGGTCGTTTTGGATCTGAGCGTTTAAGCTTCTCTCCGCGTCAGGCAGACATGTTAATGGTTATGGGAACTATTGCTAAAAAAATGGGACCAACCTTGCGTCAGGTGTATGAGCAAATGGCAGAGCCACGCTGGGTGTTATCGGTAGGTGCTTGTGCCAGTACCGGTGGTATTTTCGATACTTATTCTGTATTACAAGGCATTGATAAAATTATTCCTGTAGATGTATATGTACCGGGTTGCCCTCCACGTCCTGAGCAAATTCTGGAAGGTGTTTTAAAAATCCAGGAAATGGCTCAAAATGAATCTTTCAGAAGAAGAAATTCAGACGAGTACAAGAAAATGTTAAACTCATACGGAATCGAATAAATAAAGAAGTTAGACCGCAGATTTGAAAAGTGAGAGAAAATCTCAAATCTCAAATCTCAAATCTCAAATCAGATAATGGAATTATTAAATAAAGTACATGAAAAACTAAAGGAACACTTTCACGGAGATATTGAATCCGCAGAGTTACTTTACGATTACCCTGTTTTCACGATACAAAAAGACAGAATACACGATGTATTAAAATTCTTAAAAGAAGATGAAGAATTAAATTTTCATTTCTTAACAGATTTATGTGGCATGCAAACAGCTGATGAAAAACAATTAGGTGTTATATATCATTTGCATAATATGCCAAAAAATTATCGCATCCGTTTAAAAACATTTTTCGATATCAATAAGCCTGAAGTAGCAACAGCAACTGATTTGTGGCCGGCAGCTAACTGGATGGAAAGAGAAACCTACGATTTTTTTGGTGTGCGTTTTAAAGGACATCCGAACCTGAAACGGATTTTAAATGTAGATGAAATGGATATTTTCCCGTTACGAAAAGAATATCCTCTGGAAGATCAAACCAGAGTGGATAAAAAAGATGAAATGTTTGGTAGATAACTAATTAAAGAGATAGAGAGTTTTGGAGTTATAGCAACAGGCAACTCCTCAACTCATTAAATCAATAATTCAACAACTGAAAATGACTAAAAAAGACACAACATATTCCATTAATAAAGAAGTAATCGAAGAGAAAGAATACTCTACGCTTAACCTTGGTCCTACACATCCTGCCACACATGGTATTTTTCAAAACGTTCTGAAAATGGACGGAGAGATTATTCATGACGCGGTTCCTACAATCGGATATATTCACCGTGCTTTTGAAAAACTGGCAGAACGCAGACCGTATGCTCAGATCACTCCTATTACAGATCGATTGAACTATTGCTCATCACCAATCAATAACATGGGCTGGTACATGACCGTAGAAAAATTATTGGGAGCAAAAATCCCTAAACGGGCAGAATACCATCGTGTTATTATCATGGAGTTGTCACGTATTGCCGATCATATTATTTGTAATTCCGTTATTGGCGTAGATACCGGGGCTATGACCGGATTCCTTTATATCTTTCAATGGAGAGAAAAAATTTATGAAATCTTCGAAGAGATTTGCGGAGCACGTTTGACGACAAATATTGGCCGTATCGGAGGATTTGATAATGAATGGAAGAAAGCTGCATGGGATAAAATTCATGCTTTTATTGCAGAATTCCCTAAAGCCTTAAAAGAGTTCTCTAATTTATTAGAGCGTAATAAAATTTTCATGGATCGTACCATTAATTGCGGACCAATATCAGCAGAGAGAGCGTTAGCATACAGTTTTGTAGGTCCTAACTTACGTGCTGCAGGTGTTGATTATGATGTGCGCGTCATGAATCCATATTCTTCTTACGAAGACTTTACATTTACAGTGCCTGTAGGAACACAAGGGGATACTTATGATCGTTTTATGGTTCGCCAGCACGAGATGTGGCAATCATTAAGCATCATCGAGCAGGCAATCAAAAAAATGCCTGAAGGTCCAATGCACGCCGATTTACCGGATTTCTTTTTACCGCCAAAAGAACAAGTATATAACAACATGGAAGCATTGATCTATCACTTTAAAATTGTGATGGGTGAAACCGATATTCCTAAAGGCGAAGTATATCATTGTGTGGAAGGCGGAAACGGAGAACTAGGTTTTTATTTGATCAGTGATGGAGGAAGAACACCATTCCGTTTGCATTTCCGAAGACCATGCTTTATTTATTATCAGGCATATCCTGAAATGATCAAAGGAATTATGCTATCCGATGCTATCTTAACTATGAGTAGCATGAATGTGATTGCAGGGGAATTGGATGCCTAAAGAATAGAAATGTTGAATGTTAAATTATGAATGTTGAATGAAGCATAATTCAACATTTAAAATTCAAAATTTATAATTATAAAAGAATGAGTAGTCAAGTACACGGAGCACAGAAATTTGATAAAGCTAAGCGCGCTGAAATAGCATTTAGCGAAGAGGCAATGAAAACGGTGCAAACGATTATTTCCCGTTATCCGGAGGGGAAACAAAAATCAGCTTTATTGCCTGTATTACATGTTGCACAAGCAGAGTTTGGTGGATGGCTAAGTCCGGAAACTATGGATTATGTAGCTTCTGTCTTAAAGATCAGACCGGTGGAAGTGTTTGAGGTGGCATCGTTTTATACCATGTATAACTTAAAGCCAGTAGGTAAATGCGTATTGGAAGTTTGCCAAACAAGTTCTTGTTGGTTAAATGGCGCCGAAGATATTGTTAAATACATTGAGAAAAAATTGAATATCAAAGTTGGTGAAACAACCAAGGATGGTATGTTTACTTTAAAAGTAGCTGAGTGTCTGGGGTCTTGCGGAACAGCACCTATGTTGCAATGCGGTGCCAGCTTTCACGAAAATTTAACTTACGAAAAAGTAGATTCAATTATTGAAAACTATAAAGCTGAAGGTAAATTAAGAAGTTATACAGATTTAGATTACAAAAACACACTATAAAAAACAAATCCAACTCCCCTTTCTTTTGGAGAG
>JACQAK010000186.1 GCA_016194985.1 Bacteroidota bacterium | reverse complement strand
GTATGATTGGGGGATGAATATATAATTTCTCCCATAGTGTTATATAGTATAACGTTATACGGAAAAGTATCTTCTGCCTCAATATTTAAAACATGAGTTATACTGGGATTAGGATACAAAGCCGCAGCAACAGACTCTTTCAGGCTCACAGATTGTATAGGCGTATACTTAAATTTTCCATCCTTATCTGTTTGTTTCAAACGGTAATATGAAATTCCCTTATAAGGTGTATGATCTGAAAAACTATATTTTAAGGATTGGGTACTTGTACCAGCACTTTTTATCACAGCAGCTACTTCCCAATCCAAGGAATTTTGAGATTTCTCAACGGTAAAAAAATCGTTATTTAGTTCAGAAGCCGTTTCCCAATTTGTTAACACAGAATTATTATCAGATACATTGGCATTAAAATATAGCAACTCAATCGGTAAAGGAGAGGACAATGTCACAACAATATTATCCATGATCATTCCACAGGTAGAGCCACCAAACCCTGCTCCTGCTGAAAAGGAAATCGTATGCGACGTTGATACTGCTGTAAAATTATAGGAAGAAGTTGACCATCCAAAAGAAGTATTAACTCTTGTATCCGTTTTACTGAGAGCACCGGCGTCAACCGTTACCAGCATATTTGTAGGATTAGGGCTTGGACAACCGCCCAACCTTCTTGTGCAATCATACGATAATGTATATACATTACCTATACCCAAGCCAATTACTGTTTGACATAATCCGGCTGCAGCATCTACTTCCGCCACAGAATTTAATCCATTCGATCCTCCATAAACGGTTTCAGCATTGATTTCGGCAGAGCAACCCCAGGCAGTTGTTCCCAAAAGAAAATTCCCGTTTAACATAATCTGTGCGTTCAATCCAAGACTCATCATGAAGAACAGCACACTAAAAGATATTTGTTTATTCATAAAAAAAATTTGCTATAGTCTTAGGTAACTATTAGCGAAAATTAGATCAAACGAATAAAAGTGTCAATATCAAACGCTGATTACTCTTGCAGATGTAAGTTTTATGTGAAAATAAATCAGAAATAAATGTTTGTTAATCGGTGTTTATTTCACAAACACATTGGTAAACTCAAAGCTTTTTCCATTGAAGAGGCCTTTGTCGCTCAGTTTTAATTCAGGAATCACCAATAAAGCCATGAATGATAAGCTCATGTATGGCGCGCGCAATTTGCTTCCCAAAGCTTTGGCACGCTTATCTAATGTAGTGTATGCTTCTGCAACACGTTCAGCAGATTGATTAGTCATAATACCGGCGATAGGCAATTCCAAAACCATTTCTTCATTTTTAGTTGCCAGGGAAATGCCTCCCTTTGCCTTAATGATTAGATTAACAGCCTTACAAATATCTTCATCATTGGTTCCCACCACTACAATGTTATGGCAATCATGAGCCACACAACTGGCGATAGCTCCTTCTTTTAATCCAATGTTTTTGATGAAGGCTTTTGCAATGGGCGCATCGCTATATCGGTTTACTACGGCTATTTTTAAAATATCCTGTTCAACATTTGATTCCTCAAAACCATCCACCGCAAAAGACTCTATATATAGCTCATTCGTAATTAATTGTCCATCCAAACATTCAATCACTCTTATATGATTGCCTTCATTTTTTAATTTAAAATCTTCCGGATGTTTTAAACTACAATTAAATTTATTAACGATAGGTGCATCAACAGATGTTATCAACGATCGCCCATTCTCCGCAACCAAATTACCATGGATGTATGTTTTAAGAACAGTAAAATCAGATAAATTATCTATTTCGATAAAATCGGCAGAATCTCCTGTTTGTAATAACCCTACAGGTAAATGATAGTGTTTAATAACATTATAAGAAGCCGCTCTTAATACATGATACAGGTCATGTCCTTCTTTTAGTGCACGTTTCACATGATCGTTGATGTGCGATTCTATTAAATTATCAGGATGCTTGTCGTCACAACAAAACATAATTTGATCAGGATAGTCTTTCAACAAAGAAATTAAGGTTTCAAAATTCTTAGCTGCACTCCCCTCTCTTATCAACACTTTCACACCATGCTTTAATTTCTCCAAAGCCTCAGTATATCCAAAACATTCGTGATCAGTAGTGATCCCTGCATTAAAATATGTCTGCATATCTTCGCCCATCAAGCCCGGTGCATGTCCATCAATTGGCTTGTGGTGCTTTTTAGCTGAAGCTACTTTTTTGAGTACTTCCTCGTCTTTATAAATTACACCCGGAAAATTCATCATCTCTGCCAGATACACAATTTCTTTTCTGGATAATAGCTCATCAATATCATTTGAATCGATCACGGCTCCTGCTGTTTCAAAATTAGTAGCCGGCACACAGGATGGCGCACCAAAATAAAAGTGAAACGGCACTTGTTTAGCATTCTCAATCATATAGTCCACTCCCGCTACACCCAGCACATTAGCTATTTCATGCGGATCGGAGATTGTGCCTACCGTACCATGTGTAACTGCAATGCGCGCAAATTCTGATGGCACCAGCATACTACTCTCTACATGCACATGTGCATCTATAAAACCAGGCAAAATATAGGTGCTTTGCGCTTCCTGAATTCGTTTTACAGAACTAATTTTATTGTTTTTAATAACAACTTCAGCAGCGTAAATTTCTTTCGCTACAATATCTATAAGATTTGATTTAACAGTAAAGTTCATCTTGCTTTATTCTTCTCAACTTCGCCCGAAGTGGTAATTCTTTGCAAGGTCGGGCGAAGCCGGGACCCAACAAAATAAAAACAGGTTTAGGGTTTAATTCCCAGTTTTTCTGAATATTTTTTGTTCAGATCATTTTGAAAATTAGTGAGTTTAATGCTTCGCCCATTAATATAGGCTAAAATAATTTTATTGGTTTTCATATCTAAAATATCACCTTCCGAAACAATGAAAGACGCTAATTTACCGGATTCAATACTCCCCACTAATTTATCAATGCCCAATATTTTAGCAGAGCTCAATGTAATGCTTTGCAACGCTTGCTCTTTGGTTAATCCGTAAGCAGCTGCTGTGCCTGCTAAAAAGGCAATATTACGTGCATTCATGGCTTCCATATCGCCCTGATTTTGCAAACAAAACATCACCGAATCTTTTTGCAACAAATAAGGTAATCTATACAATAAATCCGTTTCCGCTTCAGGCAGGTCAGGCAAATCATGCAAACGATTTACCATAACGGCCACATTATTTTCTCTTAATAACTTAGTAACTTTATAACTGTCTTTGCCGCCAACAATCACCATTTTTTTGATAGCGTACTTTTTAGCAAAATTAACGGCGCCAATGATATCCTTTACGTAATCTGCACGGATGTATAAATTTTTACTTCCGTCAAATATGCCTTTCATCGCTTCAAATCGAAGATTTTTATCCGTAACGTTTGGAGTATTATAATACGCAAAGGCATTATCGAAAAAAGCAACCAATTCATTTACCTGATCAGTATATTTAGGATTTTTATCACTAGGCTCCGGTTCTGCCCACCAGCCATGCTTTTGAATAGTGTTCGGGAAATTCAAATGAATACCGTCATCAACTCTGATAACGGCGTCTTCCCAGTTCCAGCCATCTGTTGCCAAAACAGAAGACATTCCTGCTATCCGCCCATAACGGGGTGTTGATTGTGTATATAAAACACCGTTAGCCTTAACGGTTTCCAGGATTTTACTTTCCGCATTATACGCAATTAAACTTCTTACATGAGGGTTGTATTCTCCTACCTCAGCATAGTCACTGGTTTGTCTCACTGCCTCAGCTTCCTGCAAACCCAAAATACAATTAGGAGCAATTAAGCCGGGGTAAATATGCTTTCCCGACAGGTCAATGGTTGTGTCAAACTGAGAAGGGTCAATTTTTGTTACTCTGGCATCCGCCACCATGTCTATCTTACCACCCTTTATAGATACATAGCTGTTTTCTAAAACCTTGCCGTTACCAATATGAGTATACCCATTTGTCAGTAAAATACGCTTCGGAGCTTGTGCAGCCAATATCGCAGAAAGAAATATAAACGAAAGAAAAAATTTAGCCATAGTTTCTATAAGATTGGTAATAGGTAAATATAAGAAAAAAATAAAGTAACTTCGAGTCCTAAACTTTTTGGGTTCATGGGTAAAAAAATAATCAAACAAGCGAAGCCTCATCGTATTTTATTACAGGCGGTCGTAAATGCTTTAACTACCATTTTTAATGATAATAAATATGCTGATAAGGTTATTGAGAAAACCTTGAAAGAGAATCCTAAGTTTGGTGGCAGAGACAGACGTTTTATAGCAGAAACTACTTATGACATTGTTCGCAATTACCGTTTATTAAGTTATTTAGCGGATAGCAAAGACGGCTTTTGGGAGATAGTAGGTGTGTATTTTATTGTACGTCACTTGCCCATGCCCGACGAGCGTGATTTTAAAAATCTGAATGAAAAAGCCATTTTAGATAAATACAAGGCGATTAAAGATCAAAAGATCTTACAATCATATCCGGATTGGTTATGGGACTTGTGTGAAACCGAATTAGGGAAAGTTATTTGGGAAAATGAAGCTAAAGCGCTAAACAAACAAGCCGAAGTTGTATTGCGCGTGAATACGCTGAAAACCAAAAAAGAAATTTTAAAACAACATTTAGCCGAACAGGAAATAGACGTTGATTTTTTAGATGGCTATACGGATGCCTTGATTCTTTTAAAGCGTCAGAATTTATTTCAAAATCCATTATTCAAATTAGGATTATTCGAACTACAGGATGCTGGCTCCCAACTCATCTCAGAATTTTTAGATGTAGAACCGGGCATGCGCGTAATTGATGCCTGTGCCGGTGGAGGTGGCAAAACCCTGCATATTGCTGCCCTTATGAAAAATAAAGGGCGCGTTATTTCAATGGATGTTACCCAATGGAAATTAGATGAATTAAAAAAACGTGCCCGCAGAGCAACTGCCAGTAATATTGAACCCCGATTAATTGAAAACAGTAAAACCATCAAACGTTTAGAAAATACGGCCGACCGCTTGTTGCTGGATGTGCCGTGCAGTGGAACAGGCGTGATAAAACGCAATCCGGATGCCAAATGGAAGTTGAATATGGAGTTTATTGACAGAACCAAAGCTATTCAGCAAAAAATACTGAGCGAATACTCTATGATGACAAAAAAAGGAGGCCAATTAGTCTATTCTACCTGTAGCATCTTACCAAGTGAAAATCGTAAACAGGTAGATGAATTTCTATCAAATCATAAAGATTTTGAATTGATAAAAGATAAAACTATCTTGCCAAGCGAAGGATTTGACGGGTTTTATATGGCTCTGATCAAACGAAAAAATTAATTATATTTATCTTGCAGTGACCATTGATAGCTCAACATATTCTATTCTTGAATCACACGTTGACCGTGTTTCCCGATTAGAATTTTGGGACAATGATATTATTTATATTAAACTCAACGATAACATTCATATTGAGTTCGAAGACTCCCAAAAACAGCATCTGTATCTCAAGTCCAAATATGATGGTATCAACAAGCATATTGTATTAGTTGAACCGGGCTACGACACTTCCATTTCTAAGGAAGCCCGTGAATTTGCCTCCAGACCGGAATCAAATGATATGACACTTGCAACAGCGGTTGTGGTTAGATCTTTAGCCCACCGTATTATTATTAATTTCATTATCAATTTCACACGTCAGCAAACCATGAAAATGAAAATGTTTGACAATAAACAAAAAGCCATTGATTGGCTATTATCCTTAAAAAACAATTAACATGAAAAAAATCCTTATTCTCCTTGCCATTCTTACATCGGGCTTATGCTTTTCACAAACAAAAATAGAAAACGTAGATGCAGCGACCTTCAAAAAACTCATCGATGAAAAAAAATCGTACCTCATCGATCTGAGAACAGACGACGAATTAAAAAATAAAGGCTTTATTAAAGGGGCTGCTCAAATCGATTATTTTAAAAAGGATGCGGAAGCCGTTATCGCAAAATTAGACAAGAAAAAAACCTATTTAATTTATTGTGCCGGAGGCGGAAGAAGTGGAGAATGTGCAGAATTAATGCAAAAACTTGGATTCGTACATGTTGTCAATCTCGAAAAAGGATTTGACGACTGGAAGAAAAAAGGATTTGAAGTGGAAATGAAGAAATAATTTAACTAAGAATTTCAGACAATTTCTCAGCAAGATAACTGTTCTTAAAGAACTACTTGTAACCAACCATAAATACAGCGCAACCGCTATAAGATCCTTCTTCTGACGGAGGCACTATATAATCCACATACACCTGACGAGCCTTTGAAATTTCAAATTGAAATTCCTTTTTATCGGCTCCAATATCTTTTGATGAAAATAATAATTTTCTGTTTTTAGAATCCTTATTCTTATTATAGATCTGAACTTCCACCTGCTTTGGCAAAGCCTCCAGCTCAAATACAATACGGTATTTTTCGCCAATAAACAAAGGCACTTCTACTTCTTTCACCGTCTCCTTATTCTTATATAAAATACGGGTTAACTCAGCACTGTCATATTTATAGGGATCTAATGCATTACTGGCCTTTTCTTTTAATTCTTTAGCATTACACAATACGTCACCGTTTTGGAATGCCATTAAAACAAAAACCATAATGATACTAAATAAAGGTTTTATCATCTTTTTCATAGTCTCTGGTATTTAGTTAATCATGCCTGCTCTAAGTGCTTTTACAGATTCGGTAATTGCTGTTAATTCCGAATCAGCAACAGACATGGCATTAAAATCCATTTCTTCATCCTTTTCCATTGCTAGCTTAACCGAAGCAATAGAAGTAAACTCTGCATTTATTTTTTCTATAGATGCAATTAAAGCAGGGATTTCAGGTTCAGCGTTCTTATGGCTTTTTAAAGCCTTGATAATAGTTTCCGATAATAACAACTGCTCCAGTAAACTGGCCAATACTTTTTTGTTCTTATCCTTGTTGTAAATTTCAATTGCAATATAGATGCTTTCTGTCCAGGCACCGGCAAATGCCACAACGGTAATGTGCTTTTGCTTGTTTTGCTCAAACATTACATCTGTTTTTAACTGCACATTGGAAACGATCTTAACAACAGAATCCTCGTTCGCGATATTTTTATCAAATCGCTGAGCCATGTTATCACTCTCAAAAGCCTGATTTAATCCCAGATATGAGCCTATATCTTTACAGGCCTTCAAATACTCTTTCGATTCCTGATATTTTTTATTAAATAAACAATAAGCTAAATCCGCACTATAAATCCCAAAATTAGTCGCTCTTTTATAATTACCCGTATTGTATTTGGATGCATTGGATTTATTATTAAGCAAAGACGGTACAAAACCAGCTCCTGATTTTTTAAACACATACGCTATTTGCAAAGCGGATGGCAAATTATAGGTTACATCATTATCTTCTGTCACAGAAGATGCACTGTCTGTTACAACAGTCATAGAATCTCCTTCTTCCAACGATTCATGATTTTTTTGTTCCTCGGAGTTTCCATTACAGGAAACTAACAACATCATCAAAGCAAGACATGGAAGAGTAAGTAATTTTAAAGTCATAAAGTATATTGTATATGCTATAAAAATACGATTTTTTTTATTTGGATAATACTTCCCGGGCTTTTAAAATGCATTTATCTTTTTGATTAATAATAGGATAATATGCATCCTTATCAAACACATCACGACCAATAAATGCTTTCAAATAAGGTTTCAAAGCTTCATTGGTTTTTTCTTTTGATCCTTTATCCAATAACAACTTCTGACTCGCACAATACGTATAAAACTCGTCGAGAATAGCCTGATTAATCTCAAATTTATCAATATAATTTTTTGCTGATCCGTAGGCTTTCAGCTTGTTACGGGACTTATCGGCATATTCAAAAGCAAAGGTATTAATGGCACCTGCATAAAACACTTTGTTTAAAAACGAGTTGGTTTTGGTGGTATCCAATGGCACAAATATATCCGGCATAATACCACCTCCACCGTATACTATTTTACCTTCCGGTGTTTTATATTGTTTGGTTTTATCCAGTTTAATACTATCCTCATTCAATAATTCACCGTTTGAATAACGGTCATATTCCTCATTATAATACTGATTTTTGTCATCCGAATACGGCTTTTGAATACAGCGCCCCGTAGGAGTATAATACCTTGCAATGGTTAAACGAATAGCCGAGCCATCAGGCAATTGTAGTTGGTCCTGAACCAAGCCTTTACCAAAACTTCTTCGCCCAATAATTGTTCCACGGTCATTATCCTGCATCGCACCTGCAACTATTTCGCTGGCACTTGCCGATCCTTCGTCAATAAGAACCACTAAAGGATTATTTTCAAAACTACCATGCTGTGTTGCTTTGTACATCTTTTTAGGATGAGCTTTACCTTGTGTATAAACAATTTGCAAACCGTTAGCTAAAAATTCGTCGGCAATATCAACCGCTGCATTCAGGTATCCACCGGGGTTTCCCCGAAGATCCAGAATAAGTTTCTTCATTCCCTGTTTACTTAATTCGTTAAACGCTTTTAAATATTCTTCATAGGTAGTTGCCGCAAATTTACTAATCTTAATATATCCGATCGTTGGATCGATCATGTAGGAGGCATCCAGGCTGTATAAAGGAATGGCATCTCTGGTAATTTTAAATTCCAATTGGTTTTTAATCCCACTTCGCAGAATAGAGACAGCTACCACCGTTCCGCTTTTACCTCTTAGTTTTTCAAACACCTCTTTATTGGTGATCTTGGTTCCGGCAACATTTTTACCTTCTACTTTTACAATCTTATCGCCCGCCCTGATTCCGGCTTTTTCAGAAGGACCACCTTCTATTGGTGTAATAACCCGAATGGTATCTTTGATAATATTAAACTCCACACCTATCCCGTCGAAGTTCCCTTCCAGTGGCTCATTAACCGATTCAAATTCACTGGCGGCAATATAACTCGAATGTGGATCAAGACTCTGTAACATGGATGTTACCGTTTTTTCAACCAACACATTTTTATTAATAGTATCTACATACTGATACTCGATATAATCTAATAAACTATTGATTTTATCGTTGGTGGAGGCATGGTAATTTTGAGTTGCCGACGTTCCGCTATTAATTCGTTTACTTAAAAAATAACCTACCCAAATACCAAGTACTAATACAAACGACAATATAATTGGTAAAAACACGTTATGCTTTTTTGGCGGCGTAGATGGGTCAAATTCCATATGAAAAGATTATATTTGTGTTGCAAAGGTATCTGTTTAACCTGTATTGTATCCATAATGTTTAGAAAAATTAGCATATTAGTTTTAGGAGCATTCTTAAGCCTGTTCTCATTTTGCAAAAAACAAAACGTACAGGATAATATCGCTTATCAAACCGTAAATATTACTATGTATCCCAATGATCCGATATATGCCTCCGGATTACATTCCATACAGGCTGTGGGAGGCTGGACATATATAACAGGAGGCGTAAATGGCATTATTATTTACAGAAAAACAGCAGCCAATACACCTAATGATTTTATTGCTATTGAGCGTACCTCAACCGCATTACCTGACGATCCCAATGCCAAAGTAAAAGTACAATCAGATAATTTTACCCTGAAAGATACCATTAGCGGCTCTAAGTGGAAAATTATTGATGGAAGTCTTATTTCGGGATCTGCTACTCAAAGTCTTCGTCTTTATAGTGCCACGTATGATGGTAATAGCACATTAACCATCAGGAATTAATCTTTATAGGATATAAAAAAAGTCTCCGCCAGTTGGCGGAGACTTTTTTAGTTTTATAAAAGTAAAAATATTACGCGTTCTCTGGTTTGCCTTTGGCTTGAGAAACAACAATCGCACGTTCGTAGTGCTCTGTTCCGTTCAAGGCGTCGATGGCTTTTTGTCCATCTTCGTCATTTGCCATTTCCACAAATCCAAAGCCGCGACTTCGTTTCGTTTCTTTATCTTTAATAATTCTTACCGAGGTTACCTCGCCATACTGAGAAAAAAGTTCACTTAGTGCTTGTTCTCTAACTTTAAAGCTGATGTTGCTTACAAAAATATTCATAACAAAAAAATTTATTTAGGTTATAGTAAAATTATAACAAAAAATTAAATAAACAAATCTTTTTTTCGTTGAATAAAACTATTTTATCTATTAGCATCAAAAATAAACCCTTGAATTCAAAAAATTATGTTAAAATTGGTTGAAAAATCACAAAAAAGAAGGGGCAAAAAAATAGGGCTTTGTGCTAAAAAAGCCCAAAACCCTATGCAAAATCGTGTTTTTGTCCAAAAACGGTATTTGTTAAAATACTTTCGC
>JACQAK010000185.1 GCA_016194985.1 Bacteroidota bacterium | reverse complement strand
TTTTTAATGGATAATAAGCGATTATATATAGACACATAATCCAAAGGATTTTCAGTAGCATAAGTTTTAGAAGCGTTCAGTATATCTATCAATTTCTGCAAATGTTCCAGCTCTTTCAGCTTATGATCAATGGTATAGTAATAATTGGAATAAATTAAATGGTAGAAAATTTTAGCAGAAAAAGATAAAGCATTCGTCTGTTTTTTTAATATCGGATCCTTTAAAATACTTTCCAATCGTTTAATTACTTCCGATTTAGAATACTTTTCGTTATTAGATTGTAACAGATTACTTTCATAATACAGATCCGTAATCCGCTTCAGATTGCTCAATAAGGCTATGTATGTATCTATTTCCTGATTTACTTCTGCAGCAGCTTTTAATCCCAACGAATAACCGCTGCATTTCTTTTTCCACATCAAAACCTCGATCATTAATTGAAAATTTTCACATTCCTTTGCCAAAAGCTCTGTCTTTGCTATCAATTTCAGACATTCCTGATATAACCCTTTATGAAAAAGAATTTCAATTGAGATCAACGCATCTTTTATTTCCAGATTATAAGTTTTAGAATCATGAAATCCGTTCAGGCTCTTCAATACCAATTGATATAAATAATTCTTATCCGCCGAAATAAAATCAGCATTAACTCCGATCCTGGTCAGATTCTTTTTTATCTCAGTATCATTCTCCTCCTCTGCCCTGTCTAATTCATCAAATAAAGCTACATACTTGTTTTGTTCACCAATGGTATGTCTTTCTGAAAATATTTTAAAATATCTCTTTTCAGACATGGTTAAACTTTTAATAATTACAAATGCATTACTGTTTTTTTTCATAGCTACAAATCAGACTTACTAAAATTAATAAAAAAACAACACAAATGCAGTTTTTAATAACTTAATTTTAAGATAGCATTAACATCATTGTTTAAAATGAAATATTACACATTTATCATCGTCATCCTGTTTTATTTACTTTCAATAAAATCATACGGCGCTACTTATTATGTTAATGACGCCGTTCACACCAATGACCGATGGTGTTCGATCGCCGGAAATGATTTAACGGGAGACGGAACATCCTTAAAACCATTTGCCACACTGGCAAAAGCATTTACAGCTGCCACACTATCGGGAGATAGTATTAAAGTGGACGACGGCTCGTATAGCGAAAAAGATCTGTCAAGCCCTCCAAATGGAATTGTAATATATGGTGCAGGAACAACCAGAACTACTTTTACAAATCCGGGATCAGACAATTATTTCATAAGAATTGATGATAACAATACGGTACTTGCTAATATGAAACTAAAAAATTACGATGATAATGGTGGTGGTTTCGGACAAGTGATAGGAGTTTCTACAAACGTAACAGGAGTTCAAATCATTGCTGTGCAAATAGACCATGCGCAACAAACCGGATCTGCAAGTGTTAGACCTATTTACATTGCCTCCGGCGCATCTGCTTTTATTAGTGGCGGTGGCACCACATGTAATAGCTATGATGGTGGAGGCGGAATTTATATAACAGGTGCCACCACAACCTGCACCATAACAAATTATTCAATCGTAGGGAATTACCGATTAACGGATATTGGAGTCGGGATATATATTGCCAATGGTAATGTTATTATCAAAAACACTATTTTTCAGGACAATTCAACAGACGGAACATCTACAGGATCGGCCTTATATGTGGGTGCCGGAAATGTAACTATTCAGGATTGTTTTTTTAATCTGAATAAAACCATCAATAACTCAGGAGGAAACAATGTAGGGGGCACGATTTTGATTGGAGGCGGAAATGTAAGAATAACCAGAAGCAAATTATGGGGACATCTTCAGGGAGGAAGTTCTACTTCTTATGGTGCGGCTATTGGCATCAATGCAGGTTCTCTAACTCTTGATTCCTGCTGGTTTTCCAGCAACTCCGGTTCCACAGCTAGAGGTACAGATGTTTACAATAAAGGAGGCACCGTCAATGCCAGAAATTGCATTTTCGGTTCTTCAAGTAACCAGATTGGTGTGGCATCCGGTGTGGCCAACTCATTTAGCATTTCTACCTGCGGGTCTCCGGGTATTTATACCGGTTCCGGAAGTGTTCTGCAAATCAATAATGCCAGCCCAACCTATAGCGCAAACCCGGTTGTGCCAATTTTTACAGGAACCTGTAGTTCATCGTTTACAATTCTTCCAATTGAACTGACAAATTTCAACATAGATTGCTACAATGGAAACACCATACTATCATGGCAAACAGCTTCAGAAAAAAACAATCAGCTTTTTTATATAGAACGCTCTGCCGATGGAATTAACTTCATAACAATTGGAAACACAAAAGGTGCCGGAAATAGCGAGTCTTATCACAACTACACGTTTATCGATAAGGAAAAATCAGATGTTGTTTCTTATTATCGGTTAACTCAACTTGATTATGATGGCAGAAAAAGTCAATCAATGATTATTTCGTTGGAAAATATCTGTGGTGAAAATACAGATACCGGAATATCCATTTTTCCAAATCCCACACAAAACAATACATCCATAAACCTGATACTCGTTAAACATTCTTCGGTGCATATAGAAATATATAACAATGTCGGACAAATGATAAAACTGGCTGTTGATCAATCGTATGAAGCAGAGACAGAAAGCGTGAATATCGATACAAGCCAATTAGCACCGGGAGTATACTTTTTAAAAACTATCATCAACCAAACTGAGTATATCCAAAAATTAATAAAATTATAAATTCAGACTTACTAAAAATAATATTTATTTACAAAAACGATCCACATCAATTTCCTACTTTTGTATCGTCTGTTAAACTAATGAAAAATAAAGTAACACATATTAACATTATCATTCCAATCTCTTAGAGGGAAGGATATTGTTATGACAACAACGAAGCCTTTCTGACGAGAAAGGCTTTTTTTATTTACTAATAATTTAAAACCACAAAAAAATAAAACCATGTATTACAACGACAACACTGTAGTTTTTTTCAACGGAGAATGGGTAAAAGCAAAAGATTTAATGGTAAGCCCTTATGTGCAGGTGATGCACTATGGCAGCGGCGTATTTGAAGGAATACGTTCATACGGCACGCCGGACGGAACCAGAATATTCAAATCCAGAGAGCATTACGAGCGGTTATTATTTTCTGCCGAAAAAATGTACTTAAAAGTAAATTACACAGCTGAGGAATTTACACAGTTAACCTATCAATTATTAGAAAAAAACAATTTAAGCAATGCTTATATACGTCCCTTAATTTTTGCAGGAGCCAATATGTCGTTAACACCTACTGACGAGGTACATGTAATGTTATGCGCCTGGGAATGGGGAAAATATTTAGGGAACAAACTATTAGACGTGATGACGTCTTCTTATCAACGCCCTAATCCTAAGTCTTGCCACGTAGAAGCAAAAGTAACCGGCCATTATGTAAACTCCATATTAGCCACTACAGAGGCTAAAAACAAAGGTTTTGATGAAGCCTTATTATTAGATGCAAACGGAAACGTCGCTGAAGGCCCCGGAGCAAATTTCTTTTTTGAAAAAGACGAAGTGTTATACACCTCTCCTTTAGGAAATATATTACCGGGCATAACTCGTGCTACCATGTTTGAGTTATGTCATGAATTAGGCTTCAAATTAGTAGAAAAATATTTCACCCCCGAAGAAGTAAAGGGTGCTGATAGCGCTTTCTTTACAGGAACAGCCGCCGAAGTAGCAGGAATAGCGTCTTTGGATAAAGTTCCTTTTAAATTAAAATGGGAAGATTCATTAGGGTATATTCTACAAGCAAAATATACACGCCGTGTAGCATTTAACGAATATGGAAATTTCTCATTAGTATAAAAATAATCTCACCCGATTTTTGTCACTTCGAGCGAAGTCGAGAAGCAAAAAAATTAAAATTATCAATCATGGAATTAAATCGCTATAGTAAAACAGTCACTCAGGATGAGTCTCAGCCCGCATCACAAGCTATGTTATATGGCATAGGTTTGACGGAAAAGGATATGAAAAAAGCGCAGGTAGGAATTGCTTCTACCTGGTATGAAGGAAATACCTGCAATATGCACTTAAACGGATTATCTGCTTTTGTAAAAGATGGCGTTCGTAAAAATGGTATGGTAGGTTTACAATTCAATACCATAGGAATAAGCGATGGTATAACAAACGGAACAGAAGGCATGCGTTATTCTCTCGTGTCTCGTGAAGTTATAGCAGACTCTGTTGAAGCGGTTACTGCCGCTCATTATTATGATGGTTTAATAACCATAGCAGGTTGTGATAAAAACATGCCCGGTGTAACGATGGCAATGATACGCGTTAACCGTCCATCCATCATGGTATATGGCGGCACCATTGCTTCCGGAAATTACAAAGGCAAAAAATTAAATATTGTTTCTGCTTTTGAAGCTTTAGGAGAAAAGTATGCCGGTAAAATATCTGAAGAAGATTTTAAAGGTGTTGTTAAAAATGCTTGTCCCGGTGCTGGTGCTTGTGGAGGCATGTACACGGCAAATACAATGTCGTCTGCAATAGAGGCCTTAGGCTTAAGTTTGCCGTATAGCTCATCAAACCCTGCATTAAGTAATGAGAAAAAAGAAGAATGCTTAAAGGTTGGAGAATACTTAAAAGTTCTTTTGCAAAAAGACATCAAGCCATCTGATATATTATCTAAAAACGCTTTTGAAAATGCTTTGACAGTTGTTGTTGCACTTGGTGGTTCTACAAATGCGGTGTTACACTTGTTGGCTTTGGCAAAAACAGCGAATGTTGATTTTACATTAGAAGATGTCACCAGAGTAAATGCCAAAACTCCTGTTTTAGCTGATTTGAAACCAAGCGGTAAGTACTTAATGGAAGATGTATTTGCCGTTGGTGGCGTGCCGGCTGTAATGAAATATTTACTAGAACAAGGCTTATTACATGGCGATTGTTTAACTGTTACCGGAAAAACAATAAAAGAAAATTTAGATGAAGTGAAAGCATTACCGGATGGTCAGGATGTGATATTACCGGTGACTAATCCTGTGAAACCAACCGGACATTTAAGAATATTATATGGCAATTTAGCTCCTGAAGGATCTGTTGCAAAAATAACAGGCAAAGAAGGCGAATCATTTACAGGTCCGGCCATCGTTTTTGAAAATGAGTTTGAATGTATCAAAGGTATACGTGATGGAAAAGTAAAACCAGGACAAGTACTGGTGATTAGAAATGAAGGACCAAAAGGAGGACCTGGTATGCCGGAAATGTTAAAACCAACATCCGCTTTAATAGGTGCAGGCTTAGGTAATAGCGTGGCATTAATTACTGATGGACGTTTTTCAGGTGGAACCCATGGCTTTGTTGTTGGACACGTGAGCCCTGAAGCATTTGATGGCGGTCCAATCGCCTTAGTGAAAGATGGCGATGTGATAACCATCGATGCGGTTAATAATAAAATAGATGTTCAAATATCAAACGAAGAGTTAGCAGACAGAAAAATACAATGGCAACAACCGGAGTTGAAAGTAAAGTTTGGCGTACTCTATAAATATGCTAAACAAGTAAGTTCTGCCAGTAAAGGTTGTTTAACGGATTTATAGTTCTCGCCCTTCGACTACGCTCAGGGTGACACGTTCGAAACTGACAAATTTAATATTGTCACATTGAGCGGAGTCGAAATGTAGATAAGATGAATTAAAGAAAATTTTAAAATGAAAAAACATACTAAATATCAAACAGAAGTAACAGGTGCAGAAGCAGTGATATTATCATTGCTGGATGCAGGAGTATCTGATGTATTCGGTTATCCGGGAGGAGCCATCATGCCTGTGTATGATGCCCTGTATGATTATATGGATCAATTAAATCATTATTTGGTTCGTCATGAACAAGGTGCAACGCACGCGGCACAGGGATATTCAAGAGTGTCCGGCAAACCGGGCGTTGTATTTGCTACATCAGGCCCCGGTGCTACTAATTTAATAACAGGGATAGCAGATGCACAAATCGATTCCACACCTATGGTTTGCATAACAGGCCAGGTACATTCTCATTTATTGGGTACTGACGCATTTCAGGAAACAGATGTGGTTGGTATATCGATGCCGGTAACTAAATGGAATGTTCAGGTTACGAAAGCAGAAGATATAGCACCGGCAATAGCTAAAGCATTTTATATAGCCACATCAGGCCGCCCTGGACCTGTATTGGTGGATATCACCAAAGATGCACAATTTGGGAAAACGAAGTATATATATGAAAAATGCGAAAGCATCAGAAGCTATTTTCCTTTTCCAAAAGTTGATGAAAATGACGTATCGAAAGCTGCTGAGTTAATCAATAATGCCAAACGACCTTATATTCTATGTGGTCATGGTGTATTACTATCAGGTGCAGAAAAGCAATTATTGGAATTAGCCGAAAAAGCAGACATACCGGTAGCATCAACCTTATTAGGTTTGGGCGCCTTTCCTCCTACTAATCCATTATATGTTGGTTATCTGGGAATGCACGGTAATTACGGACCTAATTTATTAACGAATGAATGCGATGTTTTAATTGCTATAGGAATGCGATTTGATGATCGCGTAACAGGAAATGTTTCTAAATATGCTAAACAGGCAAAAGTTGTTCACTTTGAAATAGATCCTTCTGAAGTTAATAAAATCATTCATGCAGATGTCGCTGTATTAGGAGATGCTAAAGAAGCCTTAGAACTATTATTACCAAAAGTAAAATCGAAAAAACATCCGGAGTGGTTACAGAAATTTACAGATTGTACTAAAGTAGAATTTGAAAAGGTGGTAAAAAATGCCGTTAATCCTGCAACCGAAAAATTAAGAATGGCGGAAGTCATCCATCAGTTTTATCAACTGAGTGAAGGCAATGCGATAGTTGTAACCGATGTGGGGCAGCATCAAATGATAACTTCCCGTTATTATAAATTTAATCAACCCAACCATAATGTTACTTCGGGCGGATTAGGCACTATGGGTTTCGGCCTACCTGCTGCTGTTGGAGCTAAAGTAGCACAACCCAATAAAGAAGTAGTAGCTGTTTTAGGCGATGGCGGCTTTCAAATGACCATACAGGAATTAGGCACGATCATGCAAAGTAATATACCTGTAAAAATTTTGATATTGAATAATAATTTCCTGGGAATGGTTCGTCAATGGCAACAGTTGTTTTTTGACAGACGTTATTCGTTTACGGAAATGAAAAATCCAAATTTTGTGGCTATTGCAAATGGCTATAATATCAAAGGAAAAAAAGTAACTGAAAGAAAAGAATTAAACGAAGCATTGAAAGAAATGTATGAATCAAAAGAGGCCTTCCTGTTAGAAATCGTAGTTGAAAATGAGGAAAACGTTTTCCCAATGATCACAACAGGCGCAGGAGTTTCAGAAATATTATTAGAATAAAATTATGGAAAACACATACACATTATCTGTTTTTACAGAAGACAAAATTGGGCTATTAAATAGAATAACCATCATCTTCACCAGAAGGCATATCAATATCGAAAGTATTACAGCCAGCGAAAGTGAGGTAAAGGGCATCTATCGGTATACCATTGTGATCACGGTATCTCAGGAGCAGGTAGAAAAATTGGTTGGTCAGATAGAAAAACAAGTGGAAGTTTTAAAAGCTTTTTACCACATCAATAATGATATCTTATCCCGCGAAATGGCCTTATATAAAGTATCAGCTGATGCTTTGAAAGAGAATGAGTTATTTACTCGCATCGTTAATGAAAATCATGCTAAAATATTGAGCATATCTCCAG
>JACQAK010000197.1 GCA_016194985.1 Bacteroidota bacterium | reverse complement strand
TCTGCCTCTGTTTTAATAGCCGGATTCCATTTTATTTTTGATCCAAGACGCTCATAATTTTTGTCGGAAAACCACAAATGATGTACACAAACTTCTCCGGTAATTCTTTTATCTCTGATGGAATTTGTTTTTTGAAACAAAGTTGTTTCCAGAGCTGTAGACACATGTAATACATGCAGCCTTGCATGATGCGTTTGAGCCAATTGTATGACTCTCTTGGTTGCTTCGTAACAGGCATTTTCGCTGCGGATGAGAGGGTGATCATGTATTGAAATACCGTCCCCATACTTCTTTTTAAAAAGAGCCAGATTTCTATTGATGATGGCATCATCTTCGCAGTGAAGTGCTACTAATGAACTTGTTCTTGAAAATAATTTTTCCAGATAATCAGGATAATTAGCCAAAATGCCTTCTTCGTTATCAAAATACAAGCCATCATCACTTAATCCGCATACCATTGTATTATCAATGCTCAGTACATCTTCCAAATTAGTTTTGGTTATGCCCATAAAAAAGGAGAAGTTGGCTAAAGAAGATGTTTTTGCCAATTCATATTTTTCTTCAAGTGTTTTTATAGTAGTTGTATTTGGAAGAGTGTTTGGCATGTCCATAAATGATGTAATTCCACCTGCAACCGCCGCTCTTGATTCTGAAGCGATTGTTCCTTTCAGGTTAAAACCGGGTTCTCTAAAGTGAACCTGATCATCAATCAAGCCCGGCATAAGATATAATCCCTCCGCATCTATTACGGTTACATTTTCTTTTGGTAATGAAATAGCAGGCTCTATTTTCGAAATTCTTTCCCCATCGATTAATACATCCCGGGTAATGATAGCCCCTTCATTTACTACTTGTGCCGATTTAATTAAAAATTTTGCCATTATATTTCTTATGGGTTACAGATATCACAATACATTGGGTCTTCCAAAAACCTGCCATGCGGATGCAGTTTTTCTTCTGTATATCCACAGGATTGGCAGCTTAAAATGTGTAATAAGGTAGAACGTGTTGGAGATCCACAGTTTTCGCATTTGAGCCCGGGTTTAGCTTCCGTTACTGAAAATCCGGGACCATTGCATGTGGGGCAAGGTGATTTAATCTTAGTAATTAGTTTTTCAACAGCTCTTTTGATAACCAGCATTCGTGTTGGGTTATACATCGCTCTCATATCTGTTTCTGCATATACGCTACCGTATTTAGTCCATAGAGCATTATAAGCCTGTTTTAAAATTGTTGTTGTTGTTATACCTTTGTAAATATCCTCTTTAGCTTCTTTTGATTTCCGAAGAATTAAACCGTGTGAAGGAAATAACGCAGATTTGGCAAACTCTTGTAGTTCTTTATAGGACTTTACTTCGGAGCCACTGAAATTAGTTTTGGTGCTGATTTCTCTGGCAATAAATTCAAGTTTGTTCTTTTTATCGACCAATAGAATCACTTCGGAATTTGCCTGCAAAAAGAAAGCTGTGGGGTGTAATCCAAATGAACCTTCGCTGGATATTGCCAAATCGAGTCCTGATAACTCCATGGCTTTTAAACATTTTTGTCTTGCAGTTTCAATGGGGTTGTTTAATCGCTCAATCTCTCCTGTAAATGTCCCAAACACATCCGTGTCCATATCTTTTGACACCACACAATCTAACCCCAATTCATTATTCAAAAGCGGTGCAACAACTTGCTCTTTTTGGTGCTTGGTGGCGATAATGATTTTTCTCCCTTTTAAAAGGCTATCCATGAGTTATTTATTTTATGATCTGGTTTTGAGCAGATGTTGTGTTTCATGATGCAAACCTCTATATTTATATTCATAAATTTTTATTTATACTTATTATAAAATACATAAAATATATTTATGAATTATACATTACATCAATTACAGGTATTTGCTAAGGTTGTACAACTAAAAAGTATTACGAAGGCCTCTGAGGAGCTTCATATGACCCAGCCTGCGGTCTCTATTCAGTTAAAAAATTTTCAAGACCAGTTTGAAATTCCCTTAACAGAAGTTGTAGGCAGGAAGTTATATGTTACAGATTTTGGGACGGAAGTATACAAAATGGCGGAAAGAATAATCAATGAGGTACATGCCATTAAGTACAAAACAATGGCTTATAAAGGTCATTTAACCGGAAGATTAATAATCTCCGTAGTATCTACCGGAAAATATGTGATGCCTTATTTTTTATCCGATTTTATAAACGAAAACGCCGGAGTTGATTTGGTGATGGATGTTACTAATAAGTCAAGAGTAATTAAAAGTCTTCAAAATAATGAAATTGATTTTGCTTTGGTTTCTGTTTTGCCTGAAGGAATGAAAGTTAATGACGAAGTGCTTCTGGAAAATGAATTGTATGTGATTGGGAATAAGCACGAGAAAAAAATCACAAAACCAATTACAAAAGGCGAAATAAATGAAATGCCTCTCATTTTTAGAGAAGAAGGTTCGGGAACCAGATTTGTGATGGAACAATATTTTAAAAAACATAATATCCATGTGCGGAAGAAAATGGAATTAACATCCAATGAAGCTGTAAAACAAGCGGTTATTGCCGGGCTTGGCAATTCGGTTATGCCACTTATTGGCATTCGTCATGAATTATTGAATGGTGATTTAAAAATCATTCCTGCCATTGGATTTCCGATAAAATCAAAATGGCATTTGATATGGCTAAAAGAAAAAAAGCTTTCGCCGGTTGCAGAAGCCTATATTGACTATATAAGAAAAAATAAAGACAAGGTTTTAAACAAACAATTTTCCTGGATTAATAAAGTGCCTAGTAAAAAAATGAACTAATCGCTTGCATACAATCAGTTAAGGATTCTTTCTTTTGAATTTATAACAAAATCCAATGTTTAGCATATTGATTCTATAGCCCACTCCTCCTTCAATATACACTATATAGTTGCTACATACATCTAACTTCCTTCGAACAAAATAAGTGACATGATGCGTTAATTTAATTGCTAAAGTTGAATTAGAGAACAATCGCTCTATTTTTTGATCATTCAGCTTGGTTTCTTTTAATCCAATCCAGCTTGTAAAATAGGGGCCTAATCCCAAATAAGCATTACTGGCATGGGGATAAATGCAAAAATCTGCTCCTATAACTAATGCTGGGGATTTAGAATATTCAATAAAGTTATATTTAACTCGATTCAAATCTAAATGCCTCTTAAATGCTCCGGAACCAATATAATAAGAAGAAGAACCCTCACCAAAGGATAGCTCCTTAAGAACCTCCTGATTTTGAGATTTCAATGTAATCACCGAAATTACACTTAAGTAAATAATCAGTATTTTCGACATTTACACAGCCTTAACTTTTATTTTTAAAATTCTACTAAACTCTTCGTTTAGGTGACTAATGGGGGTTGCATAAATAATCATATCGTCCGAATAATATTTTTCCTTGATTTCTTTTTCAATATTACTATATAATAAAGCCTTAGTAATGAAAAACAACCTGATTGTTTGTCTTCTTGAATTTGACGTCAGAATTGAGTTTACATCTATATGAGTTTGCAATGCATATCCATTTTCAATTAGAAATGAAGAGATGGCTTCGACTCTATTCTCATCACTTTGTATGATATTAAATAAAATCATAATTGTTATTTTAAAAGATTCATGCTAAAAGGGATCTTACTTGCAGATAGTTATAAATACTTAAATCGCAATAGCTTATTGATTATAGGTTAACCAACATAAATCATTTCGACTTTAAGTCTAACGAAGAAAATAATAATACAGTAATAAAATCAATCAGTTTTTTATTATCAGGTTCTTTTGGATAGTCGGTTAATGATGGCAAATTTTGCTTGAAAAAACTTTGGGAATGTGCTATCTCAAGGATAGAGCTTGCTAAGGAATGAGGATACTTGTATTTTGGATTATATTCTTTAATCACCAAAGAGAAGCGTTCACAAAGATCCTTGTATGGTTTAAATAGTCTGTCTTTGTTATCCTTACCAATATTGCGAGAAAGATATGTTTTAGATCCCTCCCATATAACTAATTTATAAGCTTCTGCCTCAGAAAGAAACTCGAAATTAAGATGGCTGGCAACTGGCTCTTCAGCTATTAATTTAATGATAGATTGTAATTTCACTTTAGGATCAGAGATGTTATTTAAGCTAAACACAACCTTATACTCTAAATAGCTATAATACCAAGTGATTATGTAAACCAGTAATCTGTGCTTGTTTTCAAAATAACGATAAATACTTGCTTCCGTGGTATTTACTTCTATTGCTAATTTCTTAAATGTAAAGTCCTCAAAACCAAGCTTATTAATAAGCAAAAGGCCATGCTTCACAATCTTTTTGCCCAATGCTGACTCTTCAGGGTTTCGAAGAAACAACTTTTCATTCATTTTGATTCGTATGTCTAATTCCATAACATTATTTTACTAGTACAAATATAGCAAATTATTGTAATACAAATATAAATAGTAGTAATACTATTATGTTAAATAATATTACTACATTTGTAAAAAATAGAACTATGAAAAAATCATCTTTATTATTTAAATGGTTATTTAAAGAAAGAAGCATCATCTATAAAATATACCTTCTGGCCCTTTTGCAGGGCGCCATGTACCTGGCTATTCCACTTGGTATACAAGGAATTATCACTTATATCATGGCAGGAAGTTTCTCTGCTTCTTTAATACTATTGAGTTGCATTACTATTGTTGTAACCATTTTTATTGGATTTTTTCAGTTATGGCAAATGCGCATCAATGAAACGCTCCATCAAAAGATATTTGGAAGCTTAACTTCTAAAATCAGCTTTTTTCTTAGCCATGCGTTACCTTCTCCGGATGTTTTATCCAAAATAAATAAGTTTACTGAAGTTGTTATCCTGCAAAAAGGAATCAGTAAAATATTATTAGATTTTTCGTTTTCGGTTATCAGTATTGTTTTTGGCTTATTAATACTTCCTGCTTATAGTTCCTGGTTTTTAGTATTTACCATTTTATTAGGGCTTGCATTTTATTTTATTATAAGCTATTATGGTAAAAAAGGAATTGAAACGAATATAGATACCTCTAACGAAAAATATAAGTTAATAGATTGGTTTCAGGAAAATGCTATTCAGAATAAACAGGCGAAACTAGACATGGGCACAGAAGAACACTTAAACAATTATTTTATATCCCGCAAAAATCATTTTTCAGTTCTGGAAACCCAATTTAAAGGTATTGTGATCTTTAAGGTTTTATTTATCAGCGTACTGCTTTTTCTCGGAGCTTATTTAGTACAAAAAGGAGAGTTGAATATCGGTCAATTTATTGCATCAGAGATCATCATCTTTTTGGTTATTAACTCTGTAGAAAAACTCGTCGGTAGTTTAAATACATGTTACGATATTGTTACTGCTTTATATAAGATTGAAGGGATATTTGCCGATAATAAAGAGTTTTCATTTATTGATGGCAATGAGAAAAATCTAACAAGTGTAAATAACGCGTATTCGAAACCTTATTCTAAAATAATTAAATATTCATTGTTTGCCATATTTTTCTCAGGGGTTATTATTTTGTTTATGCCCTGGACACAAAACATTCAGTCTACAGGAAAAGTAACAACCTTAAATCCTCAAAACAGACCTCAAGATATCACATCGAGAATAGCCGGAAGAGTAGAAAAGTGGTTTATAAAGGAAGGTGATTTTGTACATAAAAATGACACCATTGCATTTATTTCAGAAATAAAGGACGAATATGTTGATCCTCAATTAATCAGTCGTTCCGAAAAGATCATTAAATCAAAAGAAACAACCTTAGAATCCTATGAAGATAAAATTGACGCGGTCAATTCACAGATAGACGCTTTAAATAAATCTCTTTTACTGAAGATGGAACAAGCCCGAAATAAAATTATTCAGGCAAAAATGAAAGTTACAACTGATAGTATAGAGTCATACACATCTTCGAACAATTACAAAGTAGCGGAAGAACAATTTAAACGCTATGAAGAATTGTTATCAAAAGGAGTGATTTCAAAAACCGATTTAGAGAATCGTAAGGTAAAACTGCAAGAAGCTTTATCTAAAAAAACTTCTGCCGACAATAAGTTTATGACAACAAAGAATGAATTGTTAAATGCAGAAATTGATTTAAACTCGATACAACAGGATTTTCAGGAAAAATTAATGAAAGCAGAATCCGATAAATTTTCGGCGCTCTCTCTTTTATATGAGGGAGAAGGATCTTTAACCAAACTTCAAAATCAATTGGCAAATTACAGTATGCGAAAAGGTTTTTATTATGTGCTTTCACCACAAGATGGCTATATCTCTAAAACCTATATTCAAGGAATAGGAGAAATTATAAAAGACGGGGCGTCGCTCTGTAGTATTGTTCCAAAGCAAACTGAACAGGCTGTTGAATTATATATCAATCCTGTGGATTTACCACTGGTAAAGAAAGGACAAAAAATCCAACTACAATTTGATGGTTGGCCGGCTTTTGTATTCTCCGGTTGGCCGGGAATAAGTTATGGGACATATTCGGCAGAGGTGGTAGCATTTGACAGGGTTTTGTCGGAAAACGGAAAATTCAGGATCTTGGCAAAAAGTATAGGAAAACCCTGGCCCGAAGCAATACAATTAGGTGGAGGTGTTGAAGGATTTGCGTTACTAAATAACGTGCCTTTAATCTATGAATTATGGCGCAAGGTAAATGGGTTCCCGCCTGAATTTTACACTATATCAACTGAAACGAAAACCAATTATAAAAAATAGGAATATGAAACGTTTTCTTTTTGTATTAATGGTGTTGAATTTCATGAAAGGGAATTCACAAAATGATAATCAACTCAGTTACAATGCTTTTTTAATGAATGTATTACAAAATAATCCATTGGCAAAACGGGCAGAAAATGAGAGGAAATATGCGGATACACGATATAGAGCTGCAAGAGGAAATTATGATCCAATTGTTAGCGGAAGTTTTGATCAAAAGCAACTTAATGGAAGTAATTATTATACCATCTTAAACGGGGAGATTAAACAACCCATTTTTACATCACAGTATTTCAAATTCGGATATGATTATGGTAATGGAGACTATATTAATCCGCAATATAGCACAGTTTCTAATGGGTTGCCTTATGCGGGAGTAGAAGTTGGTGTGTTGCAGGGATTATTAATAGACAAGCGACGGGCAGAAGTTTTAAAGTCGAGAGAGTATTTGAATTATTACGATGCTGAAAAACGAATACAGTTGAATGCTTTACTTTTTGAAGCCTCACAACGCTATTTTGATTGGCTATTTAGTTTAAAACAAGTGGCGTTGAATAATTATTTTATGCAGGTTGCCAAACAGAGACTGCAAGGAATCGAAACACTGGCAATTAGTGGAGAAAAAGCATCTGTTGATACTATTGAAGCAGCCATTTTTTATCAGGCAAGATATTTAGATCTTCAGGCCGCTATCATCGATAATCAAAAAAACACCAATGAAATATATTCTTTTAACTGGCAAACCAACGGACCGGCGTTAATAACAGAAAATTATAGCACAACCGATAGCCTCGATTTATATTTTAATAAAGCAAAGTCTTTACTGGCAGAAAGCCTTTATCAACATGTTCCTTCTAATCCTATTTTGTCTAAGTATAATTCATTGCAAAAAGTATTGGAAATCGATAATCGGCTGAAAAAGGAAATGATAAAACCGGTTTTAAACGTTAAATATAATTTCTTATCAAGTAATGCCCCGCTCATCAGTCAAAGTTTTTCTTACAATAATTACAAACTCGGCTTGAATGTTTCTTTTCCCCTACTTTTGAGAAACCCAGTCAATGACTATAAACTATCTAAGATCGTTTCTCAAAATAATACTTTGGAATTATTGAATAAAACAAACGAATTGAGTTTTAAACTAAATGCCCTAAAAAAAACCATTAATATTTTGGCTGAGCAGCTTCAAAGTGCTGAACGCTCTGCAAAATATAGCAAGATGCTGGTTGAAGCAGAGAAAATTAAATTCATGAATGGAGAGGGCACATTGTTTATGCTAAACACCAGGGAAAATAAGTGGTTGGAATCAGAAATCAAACTCGCAGAATATAAACTGAAATTTATTAAAACAATCCTGAACCTTATATACTTAAATGGTAATTTGAACTATGATCTCTAGGATCATCGTTGCAGGCAACTAGTTAGTTTTTGGGACTGTTTAGTTTTCTATCAGGTATAGTTTTTAAAGTGTCTGGCTTTTTTGATATAATTTTCGGAAAAGAACATCCGTTATTTCCAGTACTTCTTGGTTTTAGTGTAATTGTTGTTTAGCACAGTTTACCCGCTATTATAAAAAGGGATTGCGCTATTGCAACGAATAAATATTTTTTTATAATTCTTACATGTGTAATATTTATCAATTTATAGTATAGATAGAGGTTATATTTATGTAATATTTTGTAAAAAATAGTTCACTTTGATGTATACAAAATTTATACCATATAGAAAATAGTTACTTTTATGGATAAATAAAGTGATCATGCTGAATAGAAAGATCTTAAGATATCTTATTGAAACACTAATACCATTATGCTAAAAGCAGATACTAAATCGGAAACTATTATTTTGGATTCGTCAGGAATTGCTAAATGCTGTGTGCATAAGGGTTATTTTTTGGAAGTAGAAGACGCCAGAGAAAATCTGGAAGCAGTTAAAAAATTGGGGAATGGTAAACTGCTGCCTGTGCTGGTAGATATAAGAGAGGCAAAGGGAGGATCTAAAGAATGCAGAGCTCTTTTTGCCAGTGAAGAAGCAGCAAAGATACAATCTGCATGTGCATTACTGGTATCATCACCATTATCACGTTTGATAGGGAATTTTTTTATTGGGCTTAACAAAACAAAATTTCCTACCAAATTATTCTCAGATGAAGATGAAGCCATGGATTGGCTTAAAAAGTTTTTGTAAATGAATAGTCTTAGTAAGACAGATAAAGAAAGATTGCAAAGAGTTATTGAAATGATCAGCTCTATGGCAAGCCTTGATTTTTCAGAACGGTTGGATACTGAAATCACAAACGATCCTATAGATGTTATATCTTATGGATTGAATATGTTGAGTGAAGAGCTGGAACATAATGTGGTCAAAAAGTCCAAACTTGAAGAGATCAACATGAATCTCGAAAAATTTTCCTATACAGTAGCACATGATTTAAAATCACCACTTAACACCATAAGTGCTTTGATTTCGTTGATCGAGATGGAAAATGAAAAAATAGTGAACAGTAAGATACAGGAGTATATTCATTTGATTAAAGAAACAAATGACCGGTCCAGAAATATGGTTAATGGGATACTGGAATACTCCCGGCTTAATTTTCGTAACGTTTCCATGCAGAAAATTGATTTTGGAGAACTTTGTTCCAAGATCGCGAAGGAATATTCTATCAACAAGCGAGTGATCATATCTATAGATACACCGATGCCTGAAGTTTATTATGATGAAACAGCTTTAACACAGGTATTAAATAATTTATTGAGCAACGCTATCAAGCACAATGATAAAGACCTTTGTAAAATTGGCATATCCGCAATTGATAAGGAAAATCACTATGAGATTAGAATATCTGATAATGGACCGGGAATTTTGGATGAGCAAAAAAACAAGATCTTTAATTTATTTGAAAACCAGAATTCTCGCAACAGCAATAGCACCGGAATAGGTTTGGCCATTGTTAAACGAATTATTAACGAAACCTATGGGTCAATTGAAGTGGAATCTGATGAAAACAAAGGCGCCACATTTATATTTACTATTCAAAAGAAAGAAGAGTAGTTCCCAATAGCATCCATATAGAATAAATGTGCCTAAGCCTCTCAGTAATGAGAGGCTTTTTTATGATGACTTAAAAATGGAAATTTTTCCAATTTATAGACAACAACGCCTGATTGCCTAATGTATGTAATTAATAATCAATCGATTATCTATTGGAATGGCCTTTGAAAGTGCAGGTAAATAAAAAATGAAATCATGAAACCTACACTTACATTTCTGGTGATGACAATTTTGATCTTTACTAAATCAATTGCTCAGGTAAATTATACAGAGTCATTCGACGGGACTACTTTTGTTCCAACCGGATGGACCAATTTATTAGTATCCGGAAGTAATACATGGACCAGAGTTACAGCCGGAACATTTCCAACGCAAGCACCGCACTCGGGTGCCGGCGAAGCACAGTTTAATTCCTTCAGTGCAAACGGGGGAGTAAGGGCATTGGTGAGCCCGGTGATCAATTATTCCAACAGAGCCTCAGCAGTTACTAATGTAAATTTCTGGATGTACAGAGATAACGGTTATAATACTACCGCAGATAAAATAGATGTATACATGAATATATCTGCAAATTTAACGGGAGCAAGTTTGTTGGGAACGGTTAACAGAGCCATTGGTCTTTCGCCTGTTGTTTCTGCCTCAGGCTGGTATCAATACAGCTTTACAGTTCCTGTTACGTTTAGCACAAGCACTAATTATTTTATTTTGAAAGCAACCAGTGCTTACGGGGATAATATTTTTATTGATGATGTTTCATGGACGGCCTATCCTCCGGCATATATTGATATGATGGCCACAGCTTTAATTAATCCTACAGGAAATTTTGCCTGCTTTAGCAGCAATCAAACGGTGTCTGTGCAAATTAAGAACAATGGCTCAGTACCCATCAATTTTGCAACCAATCCGGTTACTATTACCGGCACAGTAAATATTAGCGGTAGCATAGCCACTACAAGTTCCTTAACGATCAGTCCATTTGTTGTAAATACAGGAACCCTGGCTACCGGAACAACCACTAACGTTATTATTTCCTCTACGTTTAATATGCAGGCAAATGGAACCTATACGTTTAATGCCAAAACAACTGTTGCAGGAGATGTATTGACGAGTAACGATGCAATCTTACCGGTGGTAATAATTGTATCACAGGTGTCCGGGTTCCCTTATGAAGCAGATTTTGGGACAATGCCAGACCCTCTTTTTCTAACACAACAAGTGAGTGGCACAGGAGTGTGGACCAATGTAACCACCGGAAATTTAACAAACCCCACCCTTGCTCCGGTTATGAACTCAGGAAATGGCTACGCTTATTTTAATAGTTATAGCTATAGTTCAGGAACCGTTTCGAACTTAATTACTCCAAATTTTAATATGAGTACTATGGCAGGTCCGATGCTTGATTTATGGGTTTCTCAGGATAACGGCTGGTCGGGATATAACGATAAATTAGATATTTTAATATCTACGGATGGAGGATCAACCTGGAGTCCTTCATTATTAACCATTCAACGGTACAATGCCGCCTTTACCACACCGGGCTGGAAATTATTTTCAGTATCATTATTTGCTTATGCAGGAATGCCCTGTGTTAGAATTGCCATTAGTGCAACCAGTGCATTTGGCAATAATATAGCCATCGATTATTTAAGGGTGTATAATGGCACGTCTATATTGCCTATTAAATTAACAGATTTTACGGCAGATGTATATGATGAAGAACATAATATTGTTACCTGGAATACAGCAGAGGAAATTAATACACGATCTTTTAGAATAGATCGGTCTTACGATGGGGTTAATTTCACACCTGTACACTTGGAAAATGCAACCGGGTTACAAACAGGCAAAACATACCGATATATGGATTTGATAGAAGATAACCGATCTATAACATATTATCGCCTGGTAAGTATTGATTACGATTATAGCTCAGAAACATTTAGAACGATTTCGGTTGAAAGAAATTATTCACAAACATTTTCTTCTAATTTGTATCCTAACCCAACCGAAGGAAAAGCAACTTTAGAAGTTGTTCTTGAAAATCCGGAAGAAATGATCATCGAAGTAGCAGATATAAACGGAAACATGGTTAGTACAGAAACAAATCAATTACAACAGGGCAGCAATAAAATAAATATTGCATCCGAATCATTTCCTAAAGGTGTTTATTTTGTAAATGTAAAAGGATTATCAAGCAAAAGCAATAAATCCAATTTTAAACTGGTAGTTCTTTAGCTAACTGCAAAGAGATTCTTTATACTACGGATTTAATAGTTTAAAGCATAAAACAGTACATTTTTTAAAAAAATCTTACATGTTGATTAAAATAATTAGAATAGCACTTATTTAAACGTTAAATTCTTAAGTATTTCTGTAACTTGTCGATAAGAATGTCAGTAGAAAACCGTAAAAGAGAATTTATGAGCGTAATTAAAATATTTTTAGTGGAAGATGATACCTGGATGGGGGAGTTATTTAAACACCATTTGTCTTTAAATCCCGACTATCAAATTAGCTTATTTAAAACCGGAAAAGAATGTTTGAATAATCTATATACAAAACCGGATATAATTAGTATTGATTTTGGATTACCTGATATGACAGGTGATGCCTTACTTAAAAAAATACATGAGGTCAACAAAAATATTCCTGTAATTGTTATTAGCGGGCAGGAAGATATTTCGGTGGCCGTTAATTTCTTAAAAGCAGGAGCCAGAGATTATATTATAAAGGATGAGCATACGAAAGACATGCTTTGGAATTCTATTCTTAAGATCAGAGAAAATCTGGAATTAAAGCAGGAAGTAGAAGAGTTAAAAGAGCAATTGGAGCAAAAATTCAGTTTCGAAAAAACAATTATCGGGCAAAGCGATGCTCTTAAAAAAACCTTTGGACTGATCGAAAAGGCCATCAATTCAAACATCAACGTCTCTATTACAGGAGAAACAGGTACCGGAAAAGAAGTGATTGCTAAAGCTATCCATTATAATAGTGATAAAAAGAAAAAACCCTTTGTAGCTGTTAATATGGCAGCAATTCCAACGGAGTTAATTGAAAGTGAGTTGTTCGGACACGAAAAAGGAGCTTTTACCGGAGCAACCAATCGCAAAATAGGAAAGTTTGAAGAAGCATCCGGAGGAACTATTTTTTTGGATGAAATTGCCGAGTTAGATCTGAGTTTGCAAAGCAAGATCTTAAGGGTACTTCAGGAGCGGGAAATTGTAAGGGTTGGTGGTAACGAGACGGTTAAAATTAATGTAAGGCTAATTACAGCAACTCATAAAAATTTGGCAGAGGAAGTAAAGAAAGGTAAGTTCAGAGAAGATTTATTTTATAGAATCATTGGTTTGCCAATAGAATTACCACCACTGCGACTAAGAGGAAATGATACGTTAATATTAGCTAAACATTTTGCGGATGAATTTGCAAAAGATAATAAAATGAAACCACTTTGCTTTTCAAACTCAGCCAAGGATAAATTGCAAAAATATAATTACCCGGGTAATGTCAGAGAGCTGAAGTCGGTTATAGATCTGGCTTGTGTGATGTGTAATGGAACAGAAATTACCGCGGATGACATCGTGTTTAATAGCATCAAAGGAGATGAGGCATTTACCACAGAAGAAAAAACATTAAAAGAGTATACAAACGATATTATTAAATTTTTCCTGAA
>JACQAK010000196.1 GCA_016194985.1 Bacteroidota bacterium | reverse complement strand
TCTCCTTCCGATGAAAACCGTTTTACTACTGATAGCACCATTTATATTTTGGAATCAAACACTCGTTACAAAAGCAACTACAGGTTATATTGTGGCGAAAAAAGACGCCCGCAAACTGGCAGAATATTATCGTCAGCGTGTACTAAAGGGCGAGAGCATGAGTTCGATAGCAATGTTGTATAGTGAAGATCCCGGATCGTCTGCCAATGGAGGGCAATACAATCATGTGGTAAAAGGCATGATGGTTCCTGAATTTGAGAAAGTCGCTTTTGCTTTAAAGCCCGGAGAAATATCTGAGGTATTTGAAACTCAATATGGTTTTCATTTTATTCAGTTAATTTCCCGCAAAGGTGATGTGCTTGATTTACGGCATGTATTGATTACAAAGGATTAAAAATACTTCACTTTAATATTTACAGTTACCGGATCATTAATAATTACAAAAGAGAATTTGCTTAAATGAGGCTTTGTCATGCCGGTATGATAATAATTGGAAAAACCATATCCTTCTTTTGGTAAAATCCAGCCAAAGTCCATATCTTCATTATTATTTTCATCATCCAGTAATACAATACCGTATTCTCCCGGTTTTAAGCCAGTATATGTCAATGTTAATACACCGTTAACGGCAGTAGATTTCGGTTCTTTTTTCACAAACAACGAATGTTCCTTTTGAAAAGAATCATCCGTATTATAAAAGTTCAACAATACAGTTCCCTTATTGTTTCTGAGACCTGATATAGTTACTTTGAGTGTTTGAGAAAACACTATGCTCTGAACGAATATCAACAACAAAAGAATTACTTTCATTTACCTAAGATAATAAAAATGATTCAATATCATTTGTGTCAATCCTCCTGGATAAAAAAAAACACGAAAACACGTTCTCTTATTTAAATTAAAAGGGCTGCTTTTGCTGTCCTTTTTTATTAAAAAATAGCTATATTTAAGGGTTAATTACCCACTATGAAGAAACTATTACTACTCCTGATTTTGTCGTTAACTTCACTAACCGAATTCATAGCGCAAAACGAATATATAGATTACCGTTCTCAAACAAATCCTCTTTACTGGAAAAACCGCAAACCCTTTGCCGATTACTGGCAACAGGATGTACATTATACCATAAAAGCTTCCCTGAATGATACAACCGACATCATTACCGGACACGAAGAACTGACCTACTGGAACAACTCTCCAAAAGAACTTTACTTTGTTTACTTTCACTTATACAATAATGCACAAACCAAAGACTCCTATCTGGCTGATTTATATAAGAATAACAACTACCATTTAAAGTTCAGTAAGTACCGAAAAGATGATAAAGGCACTGAGGTTTTAAAAATCAAAGCTGGTAATAGCGAGTTAAAAACCGAACTGGATAATACCGTTATGAAAGTATATCTCGAAAGACCTTTAAAACCGGGAGAATCCATAACATTCGATCTTGACTTTAAAACGTATTATGACAAGGAAGCGATCCGTAACCGTATGAAATTATTTAATGCCTTTGGCTATAAACATTACGACGTTACACATTGGTATCCCCGTATTTCGGTATATGATCGTAAGTTTGGCTGGGATACCGATCAACACATGGATCATGAATTTTATGGTGATTTTGGTTCTTTTTATGTGGAATTTACCTTACCAAATAATTATGTGTTGGATGGTACAGGTATATTACAAAACGAAAAAGATGTATTACCTGATACTCTTCGTCAAAAACTGGATATATCTAACTTTGCAAAAAAACCATGGAACTCGGCACCAAGTACTATTATAAAAAAAGACGGCACTACTAAAACATGGAAGTTCTCTGCTCTTAATGTACATGATTTCGCTTTAACAGCCGATCCCACATACCGTATTGGCGAGTATATGTGGCAAGGCATTAAATGTGTTGCTTTGGTGCAGGAACCACATGCTGCGGGCTGGCAAACCTGTCCTCAATTCATTGCCAAAGTATTGGATGTAAATACCTACAACATTGGTCCTTACCATTATCCAAAAATGATCTGCGCTGATGCTCAGGATGGTGTGGAATATCCGATGCTAACACTGGATGGAGGTTATGACCCTAATTACAGGGATCTGTTGATCCATGAGATGACTCATAATTGGTTCTTTGGAATGGTAGGAAATAACGAAACCTATCGTGCTTTTTTAGATGAAGGGTTTACTCAATTCTACACAGCCGATACCTATCAGTTTATTGATGGCCCCAATAAAATAGAACAACAACCCCAAAGCAAATACGTTCGCCGCTTTACTGAACAAAACAGGATCCTGGATGACCAGATCTATAACGGTTACATGAACTCTGTGACCGTTCGTGGCGAAGAAGTAACGTTAAATACACATAGTGATGATTACAATGGCGGTATTCGTCATGGTGGCGGTTATAGTGCTGTATATACAAAAACAGCCGCCATGCTTAAGAATCTCGAGTATGTGTTGGGACGTTCATTGTTTGATAAATGCATGCAACACTATTTTGAGCAATGGAAATTTGCACATCCTTATCCGGAAGACTTTAGAAATTCGGTGATCCAATACAGTGGGGTGGATTTAAACTGGTTCTTTGATCAATGGCTGGAAACCACTAAAAAAATTGATTACAAAATTGGTCGCGTAAAACGCGGGAAACAAAAGGGAGAATACCTCATTAAATTTAAACGCAAAGGCGATATGCAAATGCCAATTGATTTTGCAGTATTAGATAAAAATGATTCCGCTTACTTATACCACATTCCTAATACATGGTTCGAAAAACCTGTAAAATCATCCGTATTACCACGCTGGATTGGTTGGGGAAAAGTAAAACCAACCTATGTAGCTAAAGTGCAACTAAATGCCAAACTTAAGAATGTGATTATTGATCCTTCACGACGTTTGGCCGATGTGGATATGATGAACAATGTAAAGCATCATCGGGTGAATGTAACATTCGATTCTAAAATTTACAATCCTTTAGATTGGAAACATTATGAAATAAAGGCAAGACCAAGCCTTTGGTACAATGGCTATGACGGCGTTAAAATAGGCGCTCATTTAAACGGAGGTTACATGAATACCAAACATGTATTTGATGTCACAGCATGGTTTAGTACAGGTTTAGGTCAGGCATATTTAGACAGTAATGCCAAAATAAATAACTACAATACCGTTTCCTTTTTATTAAACTATCGTACATCAACGGCTAAGTTCATAAAAAAATCAAATGTCTATATGACCTTAAAGTCATTAGACGGTTTGGAAAGTGGATTAATTGGATTTGAGAAAAAAAGTAATAACGAGCGCAACCGAATCTATATCCAGTACAAAGCCATGGTACGTGATATGCCAAATGACTTGGTTTACCTTATTAATCAGGGCGAATGGCAAATTCAAAAAATGAATAGCTATTTAAACGTTGGCATTGATCATACTTACAATTACAACAGAGGAACCGGTTTTATGAATTTAAACATGAGAGCCAGCGCACTTACCAGAGATTATGATTATTCCAATATTCAGTATACTGCCATTAATAAAAATGACTTAGGTAAAATCAATATCAATACCCGCGTATTTGCTCAATTAGGCTTTGGTACTATGCTGGCCGATGAATCCATGTTGTTTGCTGCAGGCTCAAATCCTGAAGATCTGATGGATAATAAATACACCCGTTCAAACGGGTTCATTCCTCCAAGTTGGGGAAAATACGGAGCTATGACAAACCATTTCACTGCCGGAGGAGGTTTAAACTTAAGAGGGTATTCAGGTTATGTATTAGCGGCAACAGATGCCAATGGATTTACCGTATATAATTACAAAGGCACAACAGGTGCATCCGCCAGTGCAGAGATCGAGTTTGGAGAACTATTTAGTTTTATGAATATCAAAAAATTAAATAATACGATCAAAATCAATCCTTATTTGTTTGGAGATGCAGGAACTATTAACACCAATGCTCCAAATAAAGCAACAGTGATGTCGAATCTGATTGCCGATGCAGGTGTAGGTGTGGCGGTGAGTATTCAAAAATGGGGTCCGCTTTATGGACTTAAACCATTGACTATCCGTTTTGATATGCCATTCTTTATTAATCGCTTACCATTTGCCGAAAAAGATTATTTTCAAACACGTTGGATGATAGGCATTAACAGAGCCTTTTAGAATTTGAATATGGAACATTATGATTTAATCGTTATTGGAGGAGGTCCCAGCGGATATGCAGGGGCCATGCGTGCGTTAGACTTCAAGAAAAAGGTATTACTGATCGAAAAGAAACGCATTGGTGGTGCCGGTGTATATGACGGGGTATTAACTTCAAAAACGTTATGGGAGCTTTCTCAAAAAATATCTTCGATTCGGGAAATGATTCCTGATTATCAGGTAAATTACCAGGACATTGTCAACACTTTGAAAGAAGCTGTATTTGAGCGCAAAACACAAATGACCGTTCACTTAAATCTCTTACAAAAACAACAACCTGATTTATTTTACTACGAAAAAGGAGCCGCATCATTCGTCACCAAAAATATCATTGCCATAAAAAAAGAGGACGGCACTGTAAAAACGGTGAGTGCCGATAATATATTAATTGCTACAGGAAGCAGACCCCGCTATTTACCTAATATAGCCACCGATGAGCAAATTATCATGACCAGTGATGGTGTAAGGAATTTAACAGAGTTACCAAAAAGCCTGGTAGTTCTTGGGGCCGGTGTTATTGGTTGCGAATTCGCTACCATATTTTCAAATATGGGACGAACCAAAGTGTATTTAATTGATAAAGCGGACCGGATCTTACCTTTTGAAGACGAAGATGTAGCGGCTTTAATCAGCGAGAGTTTAGAGAAACATGGTGCAACCATTCATCATGGCTCCTCTTTAAAACGTATGGAAATAAAGAACGGAGAAGTGGAATATGAGTTGGAATATAAAGACGGAAGAACCGAGATCATTAATGTGGAAAAAGCCCTGATATCTGTAGGGCGTGTGCCCAATGTGGAAAATCTGGGTTTAGAAAATGCAGGCGTAAAATTAAATGACCGAGGAAGTATCTGGGATGATGATACACAAACCAATATATCAAACATCTATGTAGCAGGCGATGTTACTACAGAAATGGCACTTGTAAATGTAGGGGAACGGGAAGCAAGGCATGCTGTGGTTAGGATGTACGGGCCTACCATTAAACCACTGTCTTATCAAAATATTTCTACCATTATGTTCCTGAATCCAGAAGTAGCAAGTGTTGGTATGAGCGAACAGGATTGTAATAAAAAAGGATTAGCGCATAAGGTAGTAAAATTAGATTACAGCACCAACGCACGGGCTATTGCCATGCGCAAAACAAAAGGCTTCTTTAAAATCATTGTGACCAACGATAATGGCATGAGAATCCTGGGTATGCGTGCCGTTGGAGAGCACGCCAGTTCAGCTATTCAGGCAGTTGCGTATTTAATACATACCAATCAGGGAATCAGAGAATTGGCAGATATGATGCATCCTCACCCAAGTATTATTGAAGGAGTGCAGGAATGTTTGCGAATGTTACTCGGTAAATCAATTTACAAATCAACAGTATTTAAAGATAAATTAAAATGTTACGTGTGCGAAAATAATGTTTGTACACCGGTAGAATCGCTTATTTAATCTAAACTCATTACACTGAAAAAAATAATTGTCATAATATGTTTCATTAGCAGCTATTGTTTTTCGCAAACGCCTCTTTCTAACAGCGAAAAGCAATGGTTGATTGATTATTATTTTAAATCCGATAATACATTCAACGACCAATTATCAAACATCTTTAGCCTCACCATTTCCGGTAAATATAATGATGCCAGATCAGAAATCTCGCAATTAAAATCTTCATGCAAAAAAACAAGTCTTACCTACTCTGCTTTATTATGTTATGAGGCCAATATAAATTATAACGAAAGTAAATATGCCACCTGTATATCTTTAGCGGACTCTGCCATATCTATTTTAAACCAAACAGACAACAACAACAGGTATATTGTAAAAGCACTCAATATAAAGGCAAAGGGACAAAGTGCCTTAAATGAATTTGATGCTTCCGAAAAAACGTTGCAGGAAGCCTTTAAAAAGGCTAATGCCATAAACGACAAAAATGGATTGGCAGGCTGCTATTATTTGCAGGGTTCAATATATAGCGACAAAGGTTTTTATCTAAAAAGCAAAGAACTTTTTTTGAAAAGCATTGATATCAGACATGAAATACATGACGATCTTGGACTTGCTGCAGCATACTCGTTTCTAGGCCTAACCTACTCTCACCTGGGTGATTATATGAAGGGGATTGAATACATTCAAAAAAGTATAACCATTCGCGAAACAATAAACGATAAAAGAGGATTAGCGAACTCTTACCTCTCGCTTTACAAAATCTATATTGATATTGGCGAATCAGATAAAGCAATGGAATCTGAATTCAAAAGCCTCGAGATCTGCAGGGAGATCAATGATTTACAATGTGTTTCGGGCCGGTTAACCAATCTGGGAAAGATCTACCAGAATAAAGGCGATTACGAAAAAGCACTGACTTACCATTTTATGGCTTTATCCATTAGTAAACAATTAAATATCCGAAACAGAATTGCGGATGTTCATGAAAACATTGCCATAAATTATAATTATACAAAAAGATATGATGATGCCATCAAACACATTGATAGTTGCAAAGCTATCCGAATGGCCATTGGAGACGAGGAAGGATTGGTTTCAGCTACATTGGTATTATCACAAATTTATTACAATCAAAAAAATATCAAAGCGGCTATCGATAATGGAACAAATTCACTCAATGCCGGATTGAAATTAAAATTACCTTATTTAATCAAAGATGCGCATCTGGTTTTAAGTAATGCATATAGCCTGGAACATAACTCTGATAAGGCCTTAAATCATTATAAAGAATTCATCATTTTAAGAGATAGCCTATATAACATCGACAAAACAAAAGAAATTGTTAGAAAAGAACTGGAATTTAACTTCAACAAAAAACAGGAACTTCAAAAACTGGAAGTGGCAAAAAAATTGGCAGAAACAGATGCAGAAAGCCGTAAGCAAAGGCTTATTATTATTTTTTCGGTAATCGCCCTTCTCATTTTGTCATCTTTATTAGGCTTTGCTATATGGCAATATCGCTTAAAAATAAAATCAGAGAAACAATTACAGCATTTAAACTCCGATCTTAATTTAAAGAACTATCAGTTATTGGACAAAACCCAAATTATAGAAGCCCAGCACAATACCATTCACCAAAAAAATAAAGAAATAACTGATAGCATCAGATATGCGCATAAAATACAAACGGCGATGATGCCTTTAAAACAAGAGTTTACCAACTACTTTACGGATTCTTTCATATTGTTTGAACCCAAAGATATTATCAGCGGCGACTTTTTTTGGATTACCAGCAAAAATGATAAGATCATTTTTGCTACCGGCGACTGTACCGGACATGGTGTTCCGGGAGGATTTATGAGTATGCTGGGAGTATCTCTGCTCAATGAGATCATAAATGAACATGATCTGACAGAACCAGCATTAATATTAAGCCGGCTACGAAAAAAAGTCATTACAGCCCTTCGTCAGAAAGGATTATCCGGAGAACAACAGGATGGTATGGATATGACAATTTGTGTGATTGATAAGCAACAAAAAACATTACATTATGCGGCTGCCAACCATACATTTTATCTGGTAAGAAAAAAAGATACCCAATTTGATCTGGAAGAATATAAAGGAGATAAACAACCTGTAGGAATTTTTGGCAGTGATTTAAAACCCTTCAAACAGTATTGTATCGACCTGCAACCCGATGATGTGATCTATACCTTT
>JACQAK010000195.1 GCA_016194985.1 Bacteroidota bacterium | reverse complement strand
CTGCCAAAGTCTGTATGGATTATGGATTTAACCAATTTCATTTGAACCGTATTATTGGAAATGCCATGAAAGAAAATACGGCTTCTATTAATATATTCAAAAAACTGGGAATGACCTATCTGGAAGAAACCCTGATAGATAATATCCCATCGGTTACTTACGAAGTGTATAAAGAGAATTTTAAATAATATGCGCCTTACACAACGTTTACAATTAATTAAATTTACAGTACTGGTCGGTTTATTTATTTCCATTTTATTAAGTTATCATTTATGGGCGGGAGAAAGATACTTCCCTAAATCGTCTTTATTTAATGGCTATACAGGAGTGCCTGCGCCTTACGACTACATTCATTTGGTTGTATTGCTGGGATTGCTGGTGGCATCATTTGTAACGCAAAAGAAATTCCCGACAATCGTTTTAATTTTATTCAGTGTATACCTGTGTTGCGATGATCAAAATCGCTTACAACCCTGGTTCTATAATTATATATTGATTCTGTTTATTTTATTATTCTATAAACACCGGGTAGATGAGCCTAATAACTATACCACCGTGTTTATTTCCCTTCAGATACTGGTAGCCCTGATTTATATTTTTAGTGGTATTCAAAAATTGAATTCCTCTTTTGTACCGGATACGTTTCAATGGATGGTGAGCGCCTTTGATACCATACTCTCCAAACGTCAGCTGAATCTGGTAACAAAGTTCGGATATATTGTTCCTTATTTTGAGTTAAGCCTGGGAGTATTATTACTGGTAAAACCTTTGCGTTTTATTATTGTGCCTCTGGTGGTATTAATGCATCTGTTTATACTAATTATGCTGGGACCATTAGGAAAAGATTACAACATGGTGGTATGGCCCTGGAACCTGATCATGATCGTATTGGTATTATTACTGTTTGCGGATATAAAACAGGAACGCTTCTTTGATATTTCGTTTTTATTCAAAGGCATCAGTTTTTATATCGTTATAACCCTGATGTTGATATTTCCGGTATTTAGTTTAAAGAACCAATACGATTCGTATTTATCCAGCTCACTCTATTCGTCTAACTTAAACGATTGCCAATTGATATTGTCTGATAAGGCCTATCAGAAACTTCCTTTATATATACGCCATTTTACCAATACCAGTGCAGATTACAATATCCTCTATATTAAACGATGGGCCATTACCGAACTTAATGTGCCTTGCGTTCCCGAGTATAGAATTTTTAAAACCGTGCACCATTACATTATTGATGTAACTCAAACAGATTCCAAAGAAGTAAAATTCAACTTTACGGAGAGAGAAAAGCTTATCAACTTTTAAAAAGTAAGCATATTAGAATAGCTCAGCTTTTTGTGGGCAGGACGTTTCCGTTCATTGGAAGTAATACCAAAGCCATAAATAACCTGACAGGATCAATCCAATAAAACAATTTAAAAATCGCTGTCGTAAATATGAAGCTCACATTTTACATCTGTTTGTTTAAACAGGCGTCTTTGTTTTAAGGCCTGCTTATTAGGAATGATCCAGCTTTCTGATTTTGTAATATCTTTTCTTATAGGCACTGTATCTTTTGATATAGATATAATAGTTGAGTAACAAGGGCAACAATCAAACGTACTGTTGCGTCCGAGTCCTCCCAATTGTTTTACTGTTATATAGCTGCTTGCCTGTATATCTGTTTGCACGGAATCCTTATCATATATATACTTAATTGTAATATTCCGGGAACAATGATTAAATACTTTTAAATCCCCTCTGAGGGCAGGATCACAAGCCAATAATGCTACAATAACGAATAACAGGTAACTGATTTTTTTCATGACCTGTTAGTTACATTTTTGCCAATAGCTTCATATCTGCTACTTCTACCACCTGTTTGGAGTATCCTTTCAGGGCCGCATGAATCATGGCAATAGCCACATCTTTCAATGTAGATGTTGTACGGGGAAAGAAAGGTGCCAATAAAGGAATCAAAATTCTGAAACTTGTTTTTACATTTTTTTGGCCTTTAGTTGGTTTCATAATACCTGGTCGGAAATTAAACTGTTGCTTAAACGGTAATTTCATTAAATCATTTTCTGTTTTACCTTTTACGCGGGCCCACATTATTTTTCCTTTTTCAGAGCTATCGGTGGCGGCTCCGGAAACAAAAATAAAAGTCATCGCAGGATTTATATCTGCCAGCTTTTTAGCAAAATATAAGGTTGTATCATAAGTAATGTGCCGATACTCCTCCTCTTTCATTCCCACAGAACTAATTCCTGCACAATAAAAACAGGCATCGTAGCCGTTCAATGCGTCAGTAACATCCTCCAGTTTAAAAAAGTCTTTTACGATCAGTTCTTTTAACTTAGGATGTTTCAAATCGTATGTTCTGCGATTTACCATCAATACCTGTTCAACAACCGGATTATCCAAACATTCCAATAAAACGCCTTCGCCAACCATCCCTGTGGCTCCTGTAATTATAACTTTCATTTGTTTATCATTTTAATGTTTTTCTTTGATTGATCTAATATACCAAATAGTCCATATAGCTGTTGCCAAAAATGGAATAACGGAAAGAATAGTCTTAATATTAAGGCTAATTATTCCTATAACGAACATAAATCCCAGTAATGCGCCTAATCCGGAAATAGCACTATAAGTAATCACCTTGCCGGGTGTTTTTTGGAATAAGGTTATTAGCAATAATAGCTGCCCTATCAGTGGGAGAATAATAAACGGGTGAATAACCGACAATGGGTTTGTGAGCAGTTTTGAAACGATCTCAGTCTCTGCTTCAAAAAGAAAGAGTCGGTTATTTCCTCCCCATTCCAAATATCCCAAAAAGGACGTAAGAATTAACAAGAGATTGAAGACCTTATGTTTGACAGAGGTATTCATACTTTTACTTTGGTAAAGGCTCGCTTAAGAATTTATGGATCAATACCAATGGAGTTCCTCTTCCATGAATTTCGTAATACATATTAAGCCCGTTTACCAAAGCATAAGCGCCGGTACTGTTGTGAAGGCTTTGATCAGTGAAAGAGGAGGATGTTGTCATAGGGGTATTGTTGTTATTATTGCAGCCAGACATCAAAGAGACTGTAAGAACTATGAAAGTAATGTAGTTGATCATTTATTAACTATGCTGTTTTTCACGTTTACCATTTCTACTAAATCCTGCATTAACTTCTATTCTTTCTTACTTAAATGAAGTAAAGACGTGTTTTGAAATCTGATCGTATGTGGATTTTTCGCTCTCTTTATAAGTAAGGATACAGGTAGCTAATTGATCATTTGCAAAGATCGTTTTTTGATAGAATATTTTTCCGGCATTATAACCTGAGATCACAAAAAAGGTTTTTCCTAATTTTTTATAGGTAATTTCTTTTTTAGGGTCATCACTATTTTCCTTAGTTTCCATTTGATAAGCGGATGCGATCGTAAATTTGGCATTTTCGGATAACATATCATCATAGTCTCTAAACACAGCCAGCGTATTTTGCCCGTCTTTGGATGTAAACGTTTGTCCGTCTCCGCCATCTGACTCGCCCTGAGGGATTAGAATATCCGATGGATAATCCACACAAAAGCCATAACGATCATTACAATAGCTCTTGTAGTTTAGTTCCGAAGTGTCTTGTTCGGTTTCGGTGGCAGCGGCAGAGTCGCGGGTGGTCTTGTTTTCAGTTACTTCTGTTCCTTGGTGATCGCAACCGAGTAATACAAGTATCACTATGATTGAACTGATGATGCTATTTATGTTAGTCATATTCTTTTTAGTATCTAGTGTATTTTTTATCTATGTAACAAGCGTTCCTTCAGTTTAAATTTACAATAAAAACCAGTAATATTCCTCCTGATTTTATTTTGTCAAGTTTAAAATCCATTTAATGCAATCAGTCGGTTCAACGATCGACCAGGAATGTGGGTGTCTTATGCCATCAACACTATATCCTTTCCCAATAGCAGGAATAAATTCAGCTCTTGTATTTCCGTTTTGCATTAAAAAATTGGTCATGGCAGAAAGGTTAGCCGCATTCATATCATAATAATCTCTGCCTTTATTTTTAAGTTGCCAAACAACATCCGGATCGCAATAAAGCCTTACCGGCACATCAATTAAATATTTGGCATTACCTCCATCTTCCCTGTTTCTCGAAAACTGTGATCCTTCCATATATTTTTGAGGTACTTCTTCCGGCGAACCTCCATACAATTTTCGAAAAGAGTTTATCAAAAAATAGTCTTCATTTAATGCTAATTTTTTACTTTCTGATAATTTGGAGCCCTCCTTTTCATATTTAATAATTGCTTTTTTAGCCCCATTATACAGGTCTACCATATCAACCGGAGGATCAACACCAATCACAGCCAACGGCTTTAGGTAAGTTGTATAATTTTTGTTTCTCGACATTTCGGTATACTGTAATGCATTTTTG
>JACQAK010000194.1 GCA_016194985.1 Bacteroidota bacterium | reverse complement strand
ATCTGGGTACTCCACTTGCCAATATCTTTGGAAGCAGTAACATAGGCAGCATTGATATTTTCTTTATAGATAAAATGATTGCTTTTTGTTGAATCGAATATATTTAAATCATTACTTCTGTTGTAAAAAGAAAGTTTATTATCGGCAATAACGTAACTTGATTTTTGTCCTGCTTCCAGTTTTAAATCATTATTAAAGGTTTTAACAAAATCATTTTTTACAGAATAAATATCAAGCCCTCCTTTGATATTGCCATATAACAAATAGGGATTCAAAAACTCGTCATTATTCAAATCATAGTAATGTGTTTCAAAGTTTTGCTCTGTTTTATTTCCAAAATGAGCATAATCCAGGTCTGTTGTGAGCTCTGTACCCAAAGAATCAAAGTTGTGTTTATAATTCAAGTTAGCCGAATAATTATACCAGTTATCTTTTGACCTGTTGCTTGTTGTAAAAGTAGAGGCTTTGGTATGTGTATCATCAAATACGGAAGCTACGTTATCTCCTTTAGGGTTGAACTTGTTGCTTACACCATTTATCACAAAACCAAAGGTGTTATTCTTATTGGCAAAATAATCAATCCCGGCTCTGGCCACATGATTATTGAAATCAAATTTTAAATAATTATCCTGATTATAGGCGCCGATAAATGTATCGTTTTTATAAAATTCTCTGTTCAATTTTAAGTGTGAAAAAGATTCGCGGTAAGCATAATTATACGTTGCAAAGACATTGATTTTTTTGTTGCGGTGATTTAACGAAATACTATTATTGGTTTTCATATAAACCCCTTGTCCGTATGAGTTGGTAATACTGCCATTGGTGCCTATCCGTTTATCTTTTTTTAATTTGATATTAATAATGGAAGAGCCGGCCGCATCATATTTGGAAGAAGGATTGGAGATCATTTCTATTTTTTCGATAGATGAAGAAGGCATGCCTCTTAAATAATTGGCAAGGTCTGAACCTGTCATGGGTGTTGGTTTCCCATCTATCCAGATAGCAACTCCTTGTTTTCCGTTTAAACTCACATTATCATTATTATCCACTCTTACGCCCGGTGCCTTTTCAATTAATTCAAATGCCGAAGAACCGGCTGAGTTAATACTGTTTTCTACATTCAAAATGATCTTTCCTTTTTCCCTTTCAACATAAGGCTTTCGGGCAACAACAGCTACTTCTTTTAATTCTACTTCTGTTTGTTGCAAATGAAGATCGGGTATGGCCACATTTTTAGTAACATCAATAACCGATGATAAAAAAGGCTTATATCCTATAACCGTTGTTTGAATGCGATAAGAACCGGACTTAACACCATTAAAATTATAAACCCCTTTATCATCTGTAAATTCGTTTTTTACGATAGATGAATCTGAACTCTTCAGTAACTGAATAATGGCATCCGCCACAGGCTTGTTGTCCTGATCAACCATTTTGCCGGATAAGGCATAGGTGTCTGATTGAGCAATACCATTTTTACAAAAGCAAAATAATATGCCAGTCAATAGTAGTGTGCGAAGATTAAATAATGTTGTTTTCATGATCCTATTAATGACAGTTATTAATAATGGTATTCATCACTGCTTTAACATGCTGTATCTTTGCTAAACCAATTCCTTTTAATGCTTGCTTACGATAGCTTTCCACTACCTTTTCTGCCGCCTCTATTGTTTCTGTTCCTAATTCGGTAACGGTTAATGTTGTTTTTCGTTTATCCTCTTTATGAGTGGTTCGTTTAAGATAACGTGCCTGTACCAATAATTCAATAATCCTGGTAATGGAAGCCGTATCTTTAAAAATCATTTCTGCCAATTCCTTTTGAGACATATCAGGGTGTTCCGATAAACTCTTTAAAGTTAACCATTGGTCTACCGTAATTGTTAAACCAGCGTTTTTAAGCTCTTTCTGAGCAAATTGTCTATACGTTTTAATTGCTTTTTCTATTGAATAAAACAATACTGAATTTAGTTTTTCCATAACATATACGTATTTCAAAAGTAATTGATATATCAATTAAATAGATCATATATTTTATAAAGCATGAAAAACAGACGTTGAGTGGCTAAAATTATGGATTAGTGTATAAAACAATAAACCCCTGCTAATGGCAGGGGTTTACAATTCAACAGGAAGCTGGTAAGACTAGTGTTTAATAAGTTTTACACAACGTTGATTATTTGAACCTGAAATACTGATAATATAAATTCCTTTTGATAATGTACCGGTATCAATCGTATAGTTGCCATGGTTTATATTAGATACAGTAACTTTATCGTTTACACTTTCGCCTAAAATATTTTTCACTTCTATAGAGATATTCTCGGAAGAAGATGTTTGTATGCTAATCAGGTTATCAAACGGATTTGGAAATATTTTCACCTGAGATAAAAAATTACTGTTGACCATGGTTACCATTCCGGGGTCAATTAATTTAAAATCATTAATTTTTTTTGCCCTGTAGCCCTGAGCATTTTTTTGAGCACTGGCGCAATACATATACAAGCTAATCATGTTGTTACCTGTTTGAAAATTATAATTGATAGTATCCGATATTTGAGTAACCATTCCTGCATTCCAGATTTGCCATTCTACAAAAACTTTATTAGTGCTAATAATTGTGTAATTTGAAATAAAAGCTGAGTCGATCGGATCACCATAATTGAAATTACAATTGTTGTAGCTATATATAACAGTATCTACCGTTACTCCGTAATGGTTCGGATTGGTAATCGTATCAGAAACGGTATTGATAAAAAATGTTTTACCAATTGTATCTGTTAATGTAGCTACATTAATAAAATGATATCCGGCACATAAATTAGTAATGGAATCGATAGTATTAAACGTTCCTCCATCTAAAGAATAAGTTGGAGGTTGCGGTGGTTGAGGCGCTATTTTTACTTTGGCTTCACCCACACATATAGCACCACTGGTAGGTGCTAAAACATCAACGGATACAGAATAGGTACTACCCGCAGGAAATGCATAATGACCAATTAATATCGTCGTTTCTTCTACCCATGGATAAGATGGCCATGGGCCGGATAAGTCTGCCGCATTAACTAACACAACGTATCTATGACTGCATAAACCACTAATGGTATTTGTGCCCACTGCAATTTGATTTGTTACAACTCCCGAGGAACTTAATATTCCATAGTAGGCTTGTTGACCAATATACCCTACCCCATTGGTATCGATATTAACTTTTATTTCGCCGTCACAATTTGTGCCTGTTGAAGAATGTAATTGCCCCATATCAATCATACTTTTTCTGGCGGGATTAATCTGTGCAATTGCAAAAGCATCGGTTAAATTTCCGGGCTCAAAAGCATAACAATTAACAACTCTGTTTATGGTATTTGAATTAAATATGTTTGAAATGCTATCTCCTACATACTCTGCACCTGTTATATTATCAACAACTTTATAAGTAAGAGGCAGGTTCAATCCTGGAAAAGACATTTTTATACCATACTTTTTTATACCGGGCGACGAAACAGAATCTGTAAAAGATACCACTTTAAAATAGGCCACCTGAGATTTTACAAATAGTATCGTACAGATAAAAACAAGAGTCAGAATAAACTTTTTCATAGGAGTGTATTTAATATTAATCATTGATAAAAATAAAAAAGTTTATATTAATTCCTTATGTTTTTCAGGAATAGATAAGAGTAATGATCTGATTTCTTCAATATTATCAGTTGTTACAAGCTTCATGCGGGTATCTTTAAAATGATCATCATTAAAGATCCATGGATAGCCAATGCTGGCGCGGCCAATCATCATTCCATCCAAACCATATTTATTTTTATACTCTAATGCTTTTTCCGGGGTTGTAATGTCTCCGTTTCCAAAAATTGGAATATGCATGCGCGGATTATTTTTAACTGCCGCTATTGGTTCCCAATTAGCAGAGCCTTTATACATTTGTGCACGGGTACGACCATGAATGGTTAAGGCTTTAATACCAACATCCTGTAAGCGCTCGGCTACTTCCATAATATTGATCATGCTTTCGTCCCAACCCAAGCGTGTTTTAACGGTTACAGGTAAGTTGGTAGATTTAACAACTGCTTTGGTTAGGCGCACCATCAAATCCACATCTTTCAAAACCCCTGCTCCTGCTCCTTTGCAAACTACTTTCTTTACCGGGCAGCCAAAGTTAATATCCAAAATATCGGGTTGCGTGGCGTCTACAATTTTTGCCGACATAGCCATGGCTTCTTCATCGCCTCCAAAAATCTGAATACCAATAGGTTTTTCGTAATCAAAAATATCTAATTTTTTTCGGCTTTTAATAGCGTCTCTGATCAAGCCTTCGCTACTAATAAACTCAGTATACATTAAATCAGCGCCATATTTTTTGCAAACATACCTAAATGGCGGATCACTTACATCCTCCATGGGCGCAAGTAATAAAGGAAATTCTCCTAATTCTATGTCAGCTATCTTTACGATGCCGCAAAGGTATGAAATTTATTTTGCATTTGGGCGTGTTCCTGCAAAAGGAAGGCAGGAACCGGGCTGTCACTACAATCTCCGCATACGTTATTGCTATGCGGAGGATTTTCGTTTGCATCCCGCACGCAGTTCTACGAGACGTTTGAAAATATTAATTCCTGATTATAAATAAAATTGCGTGAGGGATTGCAGTGAAAATCCTTTTTGCTGGTTCTTTGCAAAAAGATTGTAACGAAAAGCCCGGCGGTGCGGTCTCTTCTGCACCGACACGCCCAATTAATCTCAATTATTCTTCTTCGGCTTCCGGTTTGGTTCCGGCTACTTGCGGACCATCTATAGCGGCATAAATTCGCCAGGTATTGTATACACTTTTATTTAAGCGATTACTTAGTACAATAATGGTTAAGCTATCTTTTAATCTTCGGTGAAAGGAGGTACGATAGCCATGCCACCAACCATTATGAAATACTTCTTTATCCTCATCATTCATGCTTTTCATTCTCCAGCCAAAACCATAATTGCTTAATTTTTTTTCAGGACTATGCGGTTTGTAAGCCAATTGCTGGGTTTCGTTAGCCAGTAATTTATGCTGATATAAGGCCGTACTTAACAAAAATAAATCGTAGGTACTTGTGTAAATTCCTTTGTCTCCAATAACGCCATCATATCTGTCGTTAGCCACCGTTCCAAATTTCATGGTATAACCACGGGTAATATGTTCTTTGGTACTATCAATATTTAAAGCGGTGTAACTATGATTCATGCCTAAAGGTTGAAACAGGTCTTCTTTTAGAAATGTAGAGAAACTTTTTTTAGATACTTTTTCTACAATAAGGGCCAGTAAAGCAAAGTTGGTATTACAGTAATTGAATCGCAACCCCGGATTCAAATAAGCTTTTGGCTTATGTTTGATCATGATATCCAGCATTTGCTGATTACTAAGGCTTCGCATGGAATCTGTCATAAACTCTCCGCAGAAGTAGGTATAGTTTGGTAATCCGGAACGATGAGAGAGTAAATGTTTAACGGTAATATTTTTGTAAGGAAAATCAGTTAATATATCGGATACTTTAGTATCTAAATTCAGCTTACCTTGTTCGTAAAGCAACAATGTTGCTACTCCTGTAATAACTTTGGAAACAGAGGCCAACTGAAAGATAGACGAATCATTCAATAAGGTATTTGATTCTTTGATGCCATACCCGAACGATTTTTGATAGATGATATTTTTGCCTTTGGCTATAAGCACATTGCCATTAAAAGCATTGGCATTGTATAGCTTTGTAAATAAGGTATCCAGTCTGTAAATCTCGGCTTTGTATTTTACCGAATCTATTTTTGATTGAACGATCGGTTTTTCGGGAGTTTTGAAGTTTTTTTGAAGATCAGCATCTTCTGTTTGATTGCAGTTTACAATTAAAAATGAAAAAAAAAGTAACGGGATGATATATTTTAGAGAACTCAAGGTAGTAGCGCTAGTGGTTTCTACAATCTTAATTAAAAAAAGGAATGTATGAAAATAAAGGAAGTATATTTAATTAAACACCGAGTGTTAATTAACTTCACCCTGAACTCGTTTCAGGGTCTTTTTGAGATGCTGAAACAAGTTCAGTATGACTTCTCAAAAATTAGTTATACTTTATCCATAAAGGCTTTGAGATTCCCCATAGCTGTTGCCGTAATCTTATTTTTCAGAAATGGTGTCCAACCTAATAACAGCCCGGTTAATCCTAAGGATTGTTTGGCCCATGTATAAAAATCAAAGAAATCGATATGCTTTACAATTTTTCCGTTCTCTATCCAGAATTGGGCTTTGATACGATTGATAACTTTATTACCGGTTCTTGAAAATGTATAATAAGCTACCCACTCTGCACTGGCTGTTTGTTCGGAGGCATTCACGTTACTGAATTCGATCACCATATCTTTTCCGCTTTTAATCAGCATTTCCCACATGGCTTTTACCTGTTCTGCATTTAAATCTTTAAATACAGCATCACTAAATGTGGCATTATCTGCATAACAGGCCTGCATGCTTTTAAAATCTTTATTCTGAAAAGCTGCATAAAAGTTAGTAATTAATTGCTCATTGATACTCATATCCGTTGGTTTTAAATTGTTGTTTAATATTTTTATAGACTCTAAGATGGGCCTTTTTTAAGATAGTGAGAAATACAGAAATGATGAAATTGTTTCCGGAAACCTCGATGTGTTCCACTAATTTTGTTTTGTTATTATTTTGAGTAAAATGCATATCTACTATTAAATACACATGCCGTTTAACCTGAGAAGTATATCTTAAAAATTTATGCTTTTCAATCTCAATAACTCTTGCCTTATAATTGGGCCTAATGGTAAAGCATTTAAATAATAAAATTTCTTCATTTACCTCATATTCAACATACTCAGGACTTTTATCTTCCGTAATTGTTACATTCTTCATTACAGGATGAACATGGCCGTATTTTCTGAAATCGCAAAAAATGCCATAAACTGTTTCGATATCGATATCAAATTCATCTTCTAATTGCAAGGTTTGTTTCGACATATTATCAGTTCTTCCAACGCTTTAAACTCCATTCAATATGCTGTGTGTCATTTAAAAACGTCCATGCCACCATTCGGCTTATTTTTTGGCCCTGCGACATGTTGATCGTTTTTACAGCAACAACTCCTGCTCGTTTCAATGCACTGTAAATAGCAGGTAAGTTTTCACTTTTAGAGACTAATGTTGTATACCACAAACAATGTTCTTTAAACAACACGCTTTCTTCGATCATCTTTGTAATAAAAGCCACTTCGCCACCTTTACACCAGAGTTCATTGGTTTGTCCGCCAAAATTTAATAAGGATTTCCCCGTTTTTTTATAGCCCAAATTTTTCCATTTACGTTCGGTACCGGCTTGTGCTGCAGCTGCCGACGAATGAAACGGAGGATTGCATACTGTTATATCAATGATCTCTTTAGGTTTTATAATGCCTTTGAATATGAACGATGAATTGGTTTGATGCCTGCATTCTATCACATCAGACAGCGCATTGGACTGAATAATTTGATTAGCTACTTTAACAGCCACGAGATCTATATCCGACCCAATAAATTGCCAGCCATATTCCTGATGCCCTAAGAGTGGGTAAATGCAATTGGCTCCTACTCCAATATCCAACACCTTAACCTGTTTCCCTTTTGGAATTTGTTGTCCGTTGCAGGAACTTAGTATATCTGCCACATGGTGTATATAATCTACTCTTCCGGGAATAGGCGGGCATAAATAGTTTGGAGGAATATCCCAATGCAGAATATGATAATATTGTTTTAATAACGCCTGATTCAAGGTTTTAACAGCCATAGGATTCGTAAAATCAATGGTTTCGATATGGAAGGCATTGACCGTAATAAATGGTTTTAATTCAGGGCAAACACAGGTTAATTCATCAAAATTGTAACGCGAACGATGTTTATTACGCGGATGTAATTCGGTTTTTGTAGTTGAAGTATTTGATGAAGCAGACAATATGAATGATTAGCGTGAGTTAGGATTGATTAAAGAAAAAACAGCCGTATCCAAAAACTGACCAGCAAAATAATAGTTTTCTTTAAAATAAGCTTCCTGTACGAATTTATGTTTTTTAAGGATTTTTTCGGAACCAATATTAGCAGGATCTATATGCGCTTCAATAGAATGAAAGTGTAATTGTTTAAATCCATAATCAATAATAGCTTCTACCGCTTCACTAATGATTCCCTGTTTCCAAAAAGACGGATGCAACATGTACCCGATTTCTGCCCGGTAATGATCTTTTTCTATTCTATGAAACGAAACACTACCGATCATTTTAGGATCGGTTTTTAAACAAACGGCCCAACTGATGCCATCATTAAAACTGATCATTTCATTAATTTTATAGATCAGTGTTTTAGTCTCTTCTATTGATGTTTGAAGAGGCTTTGCTATATGTTTCATAGCATCCACATTACTTCTCAATGCAAAGTAATCCTGGGCATCATCCAACGTTGTTCTTCTTAAAACCAAACGCTCGGTTTCAAGAATAGGAAATGGATCAAAATTTAGTTCGAGCATTCTAAAGTATTTATGTTATAAAATTACGCATTTACGAATAAAAAAAGCCATCCTCACAGAGAATGGCTTTTAATTATGAGATTGTTTCGTCGTGCAGCCTTGCAATGACGAAACAGAATTAAGCTTTCTTTTCTTCAGCTACTGCTTCCGGCTTAGGCAAAGTGGCTTTGCGCGATAATTTTGCTTTACCGTTTTTAGGATCAGTTCCGATGTATTTCACTTTCACTAACTCTCCTTCTTTAACTAATCCGTCTAAAGAATCAATGCGTTTCCAGTCATATTCGCTGATGTGTAATAAACCTTCTTTACCAGGCATAAATTCAACAAATGCACCATAAGGCATAATTGATTTTACGGTAGCATCATAAATCTCACCTACTTCCGGAATCGCTACAATACCTTTGATACGGGCAACTGCCGCATTTACTTTTAAATCCATTTGCACCGCTGTAATACCATCTTTGGTACCACACACTTTAAAATCCATATCTCCCAAATGATCTTCATCACCAAGAATATCGGATAAAATAGCATAAGAACTGTTGTCAGAAGAAGTAATTAAACCCATAGCAATACCTGTAACAGGCTTGGCTATTTTCACACCGGCATCCATTAATGCTAATGTACCTGCACAAACTGTTGCCATAGATGACGAACCGTTAGATTCTAAAATATCAGAAACCACACGAACAGTATAAGGAGTATCAGTAGGAACAACTTTAGATAATGCACGTAATGCTAAGTTACCATGTCCAACCTCTCTACGACCTACGCCACGGTTAGGTTTTGCCTCACCGGTTGAAAACCCGGGGAAGTTATAATGTAAAATGAATTTTGTTTCGCCACGATAAAATGCCCCGTCAATTAATTGAGCATCTTTACTTGTTCCCAACGTTACGGTTGTTAATGATTGGGTTTCTCCGCGTTGAAAAATTGCCGAACCGTGAGCCGCAGGTAAATATCCTACTTCGCTCCAGATAGGACGGATCTGATTGGTTTTACGACCATCCAAACGAATCTGTGTATCTAACGTTGCCTGACGAACCGCATCGTATTCTACACCGTGGTAATATGTATTGATCAAGGCCTCTTTCTCTTTTAATTCCTCCGGAGTAAAGGTTGCTTTGTATTCATCCAAAACAGCTTTGAAAGCTACTTTACGCTCATTTTTATTAGGATTACCGGTTTTTGCTACGGCATACACTTTATCATAAGTTGCTTTAGCTACGGCTGCTTTTAAATCCAGATCATGTTTTTCGTGATTGTATTCACGTTTTGGTTTTAAACCTGCTTTTATCGCAAATTCGTTAATGGCATTGATTTGAAGTTTTATAGCCTCATGAGCAAATTTAATAGCTTCCAGCATTTCTGCTTCGCTGATCTCACTCATTTCACCTTCTACCATCGCTATATCAGTGGCAGATGCTGCAACGATCATATCAATAGTAGATAAAGCCAATTGATCGATATCCGGATTGATCACTAATTTACCGTCAATTTTACCAACACGTACTTCTGAAATAGGACCATTGAAAGGAATATCAGATACAGCTACTGCGGCTGATGCTGCTAAACCTACTAATGCATCCGGCATAGTTTTTTTATCAGAAGAAATTAATGATAGCATGATTTGTGTATCAGCATGATAATCATCCGGAAATAAAGGACGCATAGCTCTATCAACGATACGTGAAATTAATACTTCATAATCCGATAATTTTGCTTCACGACGGAAGAATCCGCCGGGGAAACGGCCTGTAGCCGCGTATTTTTCTTGATAATCTACTGTTAACGGTAAAAAATCTACTCCTTCTTTTGCTTCTTTGTTACTAACAACAGTTGCTAAGATCATTGTTGCGCCTAATTTCACAACCACTGCCCCATCTGCTTGTTTTGCTAATTTTCCTGTTTCCAGAGTTACAATTCGTCCATCTCCCAGGTCGAATGAATGTTGAATTCCAATTTGTGACATCTTGTTTTTTGTTTTGTGTACCGACGTTTTCGGTACGGATTTATATTTGTTTTCTATTTTTCGTCAGGGATTGTAAATAAGAAAGGCATTTCGGTTTCCCGAAATGCCCCTTAATATTAACAAGAACTCATGATTACTTACGGATATCTAATACTTTAATAACCGCACGGTAACGCATAATGTCCGTGTTTTTTAAATAATCTAATAATGCACGACGTTTACCTACTAAGTTTAATAGAGCACGTTGTGTACCAAAATCTTTTTTGTTGTTTTTTAAATGATTGGTCAAATGGTCTATACGGTGAGTAAATAATGCCACTTGAGATTCTGCTGAACCAGTGTTTTTATCGCTACCACCGTGTTTTTTAAAAATGTCTTTCTTTACTTCTGATGTTAAATACATGTTATTCTTCTTTTATTGTTATCTTTAAATAGGGTTACAAATATAAGACTTTTTGTGATACAAACAATAGTTATTCACATTTAATCCTCTTTTTTTAATTAAAATAGTATTATATCAGAATAATGTAGGTTTATTTTAATCATTTTATTTTTAGTATTTTGGCGTGTCCGCCAGCTGGCGGACACGCCAAAATAAAACCTACATTATTTATTCTAATATAGAAGGATTAAAACGAACAGTTTTCTAGTGGCGAATCACAAATTTTTGGGTAATTGGCTCCGACTTTTCGAATTTACAGGTTATAAAATACATCCCATCTGCCAATCCTTCAATATTTACCGGATGAATTTCAGATCCAACGGCATTGATCTCGCCAGTTTTTACTTCTTTTCCGCTCACATCTGTTATATTGTAGTTTAACTGCTGGTGTTCTTTAACATCCAACAACAGATTAATTTGCGAGGATGCCGGATTGGGAAATAACTGAATGGTTGTTTTGACTTCCTCTTTCTCTAAAGAAGTAATCAAACTACTGGTCATAAAACGTTCCGTTATCCGGCAACCAAAATCTCCATTAAAATTTTTGATCACTACCGGTATACCAAGCTTGGTAAACCTAACAGAACCTGTTCCCGGGTTCACATCATAATATTGATAAGCCCACCAGGATAAACCATCACAGCCATCATCATCCATGGTAAAGGTGTAACACCCATCAGGTAAATTAACAGTATCCTTATAGGTTTTACTGTTCAGATTATTGATACGGCTGGCTACAATAGTGCCATTCGCATCCTTAATGGTCCAGTGAGCTTCATTATAGCCCGGATTAATGGCACTGGTAGCTGCATTGGTAGAAAAATTAACGATGAACTGATTTTGGTAAACCTTTACCGAATTATAGGTTGATTTATACGTATTATTATACAGGTTCTCATCGCCACTACTACCATTTACCTGATCAACGGATACATAGAATTGATTGGTGGTATTACCATTATAGAGGGATAATGCAGAGCCCATTTCAACAATGGTTTCTTCCATAAAATTTAAAACCCCCGACCAGGTATAGGTTGAAACGGCACCACCGGTGATATGGTAATTAAACACCACCTGTGTAATAGAATTGGTTCCCGTATTTTTGATCTTAATTTTCGGGTTTACACAAATGGCATTCGAACGCGCATAATTAGGGTCATTGCTTGGAGCTATGATATCTTCAATGGATATATCTGTACCAAAATTTGGTGCAGAGTAGGAAATTAACTGAGATACGATGTTGTAGCCTCCCGTGTTGGTTTGTGTAGGCGACGCATAGGGCTCCATATCCATATCTACCGAAAAGGTTGTTGCCGCTGCTGTTAAAGAACTTAGATCATGTGTGATAGGATATACCACCTGCCCAGGGCACCAGTTGGCTCTTTCGTATAACCAGGTACCTGTTTGCGGATAGATATCATTTAAACCACAATCACTTTTCCATAATTGTTTTTGTGAAACAGTACTACCATTAATCTTTAGATCATAATATTTACTGCAAAACTCTCCACATCCGTTATCATCAGAACCATGACCACTAATGGTATTTTTAACAACGACTTTAGATACAGGACTATTATATTGATACTCTTTTTCTATCAAATGATTTTCAATTAAATCGGAGGTATTGCCATATGCAAAATAGCCGTCATAAATATTTTTAACGGAAAGGGCTGTAATTGGTGGTGTTCCTTCAATCATTTCCAGTTTAAGCGTTAAGGTAAAGCCCCAGGAATAACCATCGTACCTGTATCTGAAATCCAGATTACCATTCAGGATCGATGCATAATCCGTTACATCCACCACAAAATCATTCGTGCGGGTCAATGCCCAATCTGTGGCATAAGGCGTAATAATTCTGGCCAACTCTACGGTATCAGCATTGGCCGGTTTAGCATACACCTGCGTGGTATAATCCCACGAACCACAATATTGCGATCCACTGGGGCAGGCATATCGTCCTAAGATATAGTGCAATCTTATTTTGCGAAATGTTTTTCCGGTAGGTAAAACAGCCGATGTATCATAATTGCCCCATTGGGTAATTTTTCGCGCATTATAAATTGTT
>JACQAK010000076.1 GCA_016194985.1 Bacteroidota bacterium | reverse complement strand
ATTTAAGAGAAATGCTAAGTCAGGGTCATATTATAGGTTCGCATACGGTTAAACATTCTATGTTGGGAACTATGACTAATGAATCGGAGATAAGGTATGAATTAGAAGAATCCGCAAATACACTGTCAAAAAAATTGGGTATCTTTCCTCTAACTATTTCTTACCCGGTGGGAAGCTACAATGAAACTACTGTAAGAATTAGTAAAGAAGTTGGTTATAAAATAGGATTAGCAGTAAAACAAACGGTATACGATCCTGAAACAGTTGATTTATTTGAAATTCCAAGAATTGAATTATATAATGAATCCTGGTGGAAAACTAAATTGCGCATTGATAATACACTGGAAAGAATTAAGAAAATAATTAAATACAAATGAAGATTGTGTGTTGGATTGGAAATGAACCCAATCAAATAGCTCTTGCCAATAAAATACATCAAAAATTTCCGGTCGATACAATTTTTGTGGAAACAAGAAAAACAAAACGGAAACTTACATTTGTATTCTTATTACAAAAGACGATCGAAAGATTATTTTTATCAGATATAGCTGGCGCATGGTTTAATATGCAATCTTATTTTAAGAAAAAGTATCCAACCCTTCCTGAAATAAATATTATACATACAGATAATATTAATAGCGTAGAAGTTTATGAGAAATCAAAATTATTGAGCCCTGATTTGATTGTTGTGTCTGGAACAAGCTTAATTAAGGAGAAGTTATTATCTCTTAATCCAAAAATTGGCATTGTAAACTTACATACAGGGGGAAGATTTACCGGGAATTCATTTAAAAGTGATGGAGCATGCACATGAATTGTATGTGAAGGCGATTAGAAATATCGCAGAAGGAAAAATAGCTAATGTTCCCCAATCTGAAATAGCTAACGGTAGAGTCTTTTATACGAGAGAATGGACGTTGAATAAAAAAATCAGTTTAATCAAAAATTTTAGAAATTTTAAACCGGTATTATATTCGGAAGACTACAAGCAAAAGCAGAAGGATTTAACACTGATCAAAATACAATAGTTATAATCTTGGATAAATTGTATGATTTCGTGTTTTATTTTGTGTTATTTTCGTTAAAAGCAATTCACTATGTGCGGTATTTCAGGTTTTATAGATTATAATGAAACATCTTCTCTGGAAGTTCTCAGTAAAATGACCGACACTATGTACCATCGGGGGCCTGATGGGTCCGGTTATGAGTTCATTAAGCAAAATAAATATCAAATTGGACTTGGGCATCGAAGACTATCGATTATTGATCTTACAGAGGCAGGAAAACAACCTATGAAGTTTGAACATTTATGGATCACATTTAACGGAGAGATTTATAATTATGAAGAGATAAAGAAGGAGTTAACTTCTTTAAACCATCAATTTATTGGACATTCAGATACGGAAGTAATATTACATGCCTTTGCACAATGGGGAGTATCCTGCATTGAAAAATTAATCGGCATGTTTGCTTTTGTTATTTATGATACTATAAAAGAAGAATTTTATTGCGTGAGGGATAGAGCTGGAGTAAAACCATTTTTTTATTATTGGAAAGATGGGTTATTTCTATTTGCATCTGAATTAAAAGCATTTCATAGCCATCCAAAATTTAAAAAGGGAATAGATCTTAACGCAGTGGCTGCTTTTATGCAATATGGTAATGTACCAACGCCGCATTGTATTTTTAATAATTGTTATAAACTTAAACCCGGGCATTACTTAAAATTCTCGCTTCTTAATACAAGGTTCTCAATTCATAAATATTGGGATGTGTATTCAGCATACAATAAGCCTAAATTGGATATATCATTTGATGAGGCAAAAACTGAAACCGAAAGAATATTACAATCCGCTTTTGATTACCGAATGGTGTCTGATGTACCTGTTGGTGTTTTTTTGAGCGGAGGCTATGATAGTGCCTGTTTAACTGCTCTGCTTCAGAAAAACAGAAGCGAGAAATTAAAAACATTCACGATTGCAGTTCCTGACATCGGGTTAAATGAGGCGCCCTATGCCAAAGAAGTTGCCGCTCATTTGGGAACTGAACATTCTGAATATGATTGTACTCAAAAGGAAGCGTTAGAGCTCATTTCAGATTTGCCTTACTACTATGACGAACCTTTTGCCGATCAAAGTGCTATTCCAACGACGCTAGTTTGTAAAATGGCCAGGAAGAAGGTAACAGTTGCCTTAAGTGCAGATGCCGGTGATGAAGTGTTTGCAGGATATAATCGGTATGATTATATAATGAAACATGGTAAGACACTGAATCAGGTTCCAAAAATAGTCAGGTCAGGAATCTCTAAAATAATGAACACAGTTCCTGCCAATAGTATCCCGATCTTAAAGAATAAATATAATTTCCCAAACAGGTATGAAAAGTTGAAAGGATTGATAAATGATCCTTCGCCCCAACGTATTATGCAGAGTCTTAGTCAGCAATACGATAATGTACAAATTCATAAAATTTTTAAACATCAAATTTCAGTATTGTCTACAGCTTATTTGAGTGAAGATTTATTAAAAGCTTATCATAGCCCTTTGTCATATATGATGGCTATTGATTATCAGACTTATTTAGTAGATGATATCCTTCAAAAAGTTGACAGAGCTTCGATGACCTCAAGTCTGGAAGGTCGTGAGCCGTTTTTGGATCATCGTGTTATAGAGTGGGCTGCGCAACTGCCTGATAACTATAAATATCATAAAGGAATTAAAAAATATATTTTAAAAGAGATCGTGCATCAATATATCCCTAAAAATATGATGGACAGGCCTAAGATGGGATTTGCTATACCCATAGAAGACTGGTTAACATCAGATTTAAAAGAAAAAGTAATGTATTATTTGGATGATAAGAAAATTTTGACTCAGGAAATTTTTGAATTAGAATTTGTGAAAAAATTGAAATCAGATTTTTATTCAGGCAAAAAGGAATTGGCACTTAAATTATGGTATTTATTGATGTTTCAGATGTGGTACGAAAAATGGATGAGCTAAAATTTGACTTTAATTCCGCTTTGTTTTTCATAAAGATGTCGTAGCATAAATATTCCAGCTACAAAAAAAGGAAGTTCTGGGATTCGTAAACGCACTAATGAACCAAAATTAGCTACTGTTAGTCCTACGGAAAATGCAAAAAACAAAGAAAATAACATACAGAATAGAAGCATTGGATTTTTTCGAATTAAGGAAAAAAATCCAAAAAATTTTAATCTAAATAACAAGAATATGGTTAAGGTCAAAAGGTAAGTATTTTCTATAGAGGAAATAAACATTACAGGATTTTTCACATCCCATAATGCCGGCCTAAAAATGCCCGAGAAAATGGCCATTGGAGCTACCGTAATGATACTTTCAATACTGGCATCAAAATCACCAATGTCGTAAGAATTTCCATGATAATATTCTGCTTTCATATCTTGTTGTGTCACAACAGCTTTGTCTAGAACATTTTCCACTTTATATTGGCCTAAATTGTCTCCCATATTATCTAAAGCAAAATATCCTGTAACCCCTCCTAATCCCAAAATAAGGGGAGTTGCTATTATCCGAATAAAACCATGATTTATTTTTTTAATAATATTATTACTCAACCATAAAATGGAGCCTGGTAACAAAGCAAAAAAGATATACGGTTTAATAGCCAAAATAATAAAAGAAGCAATAAATAGATAAATACCATAAGACACTTTTCGTTGTTTTTTGATGAAAAAGTGATAAAATGCAAATGTAAACCAACCAACAGCAGATAACGTAAAGGAATCTTTCATCAAGCCAGATCCCCAAAAAACACAAGAAGGAACAAATAACACAGCAATTGCCAGTTCTTTTTTTAAACTAGGGAACTCTAATAAAAATGTTTGGTATAGTTTCCACATGCCTCCATATGTAAAGCATGCAACTAGAATAGCACTGGCGAAGTAGGAATGGCACCCAAGGCTTACAATTGGTATGAGTAGACGAACTACAAAAAATGAATGACTATCTCTTGGCCAATAAACTGGATAACCTGTAGTTTCATCAAATGAGAAAATATATTTTTTAGCATTGCCTAACCATCCAATCCAAAAATCTGATTGATCTTTAAAAAATAAATTTGAAAATGCAACAGCAGTTTCATGGTAGTTAGTAGTATCGCCTCCACCATAATAAAAGAAATAGATTAATCCTAAAGCAATCGCTCCAAAAATACGAATCATTAACCCCATTGTAAAATACTTGTATTCAGGCTTTTCTCGTATATTTTTTTTGGTGACCCAGTACCCATACGCAAGAGCAACCATTATATAAAATGGTGGTAATAATAGGTCTAAAATGGTCAGATTATTGCTCATGCAAGTATAAAAATACTATTTTTACTTCAATTTATGACCAGTACCAAACGCTTTATATTTGTTTCTATTGATGGAATGACCGACCCTCTTGGTCAATCTCAGGTTTTACCCTATTTAGTTGGATTGGCAAAGAAAGGCTATTCAGTTGGCGTTGTAAGTTGCGAGAAAAGAGAGAACTGGAAATTACATCATTTTGCTATTGAAACGATAGTAAAAGAAGCTGGCATTACCTGGGATTATTGTTTTTATGAAACAGGAAAACCATTCATCTCCCAATTACAAAATTATTTGGCCCTTAAAAAAATAGTGATCAGTAACATAACGAAAAGTTCAGGATCCGTAATATTGCACTGTAGAAGCTATCTGGCAGGACTTATCGGACTTTTGGCTAAGAAAAAATATCATACAGGGTTTATTTTTGATATGCGTGGCTTTTGGGCTGATGAAAGAGTAGAAGGGGGAATCTGGAGCAAATCCAATCCTGTTAGTTCCTTTCTCTACAATTACTTTAAGAGAAAAGAAAAAGAGATGCTTGCCCATTCGGATGCTGTTATTTCTTTAACTCATAAAGCCAAAGCCATTATTTTAGATTGGAATTTGAACATTACTGATGCTAAGATTACCGTTATTCCTTGTTGTGCCGATCTGAAGCATTTTTCGAAATCAAACATAGATGCACAGAAATTGACGTTGTTTCAGGATAAATTCCCTCAATTAAAGGATAAGTTTGTTTTAAGTTATGTGGGGTCTTTAGGAACATGGTATATGGCCGATGAAATGCTGGAATTTTTTAAAGAATTATCTCAAAAAAAAGACGCTCATTTTTTAATTGTTACAAAGGATAGTGAAGAATTTATTCATCATGCCGCTAAAAAGCATGATGTAGTATTAGATCAATTAACGGTTGTTTCCTCATCCAGGGCTGATATGCCCTATTATATTGCATTATCAAATGCTTCATTGTTTTTTATCAAACCTTCATTTTCAAAATCAGCATCTTCTCCTACCAAAATGGGTGAGTTGCTCTCTATGGAAGTGCCGATTATTACAAATGCCGGTGTAGGTGATGTAGATAGTATTGTTGATAAAACCCGGTGTGGTGTTATTATTTCCGAATTCAACCAAAAAGAATATCAACAGGCTGTCGTAAATTTACTGGAAAATAGTAACTTGTATAAAGCTAATACGATATCGGCGGCAACAGCATATTTTTCATTGCAGGATGGCGTTGAAAAATACGAAAAGGTATATCGCTTGTTTATTTAAAATAGTTTAATATGGCAAATCAAAATACATCAACCATTATTGTTACCGGAGGAGCCGGCTATATTGGTTCCCATACGATCATCGAATTATTACAGCAAACTGATTACACAATTGTTTCCATTGATAATTTTTCAAATTCAAATACGGATACTTTCGATAGGATAGAAGCTATTACCGGGAAACGTGTCAAAAATTTAAATGTAGATATTTGTAATCTGGAAACTTTGGAATTAGCCATTGCCTCAGTGAAGAATCCTATTGGGGTGATTCATTTCGCAGCCTTTAAATCAGTTCCTCAATCTGTGGCCGAACCCTTATTATATTACCAGAATAATTTGGGATCACTGATCAATATTTTAAAAATTTGTCAGAAACATCACATTTCTAACTTTATTTTTTCATCCTCCTGTTCGGTCTACGGTAATGTTGAGAAACTACCGGTTACAGAGCAAACACCATTTTCTGTTGCCGAATCTCCTTACGCTCAAACCAAACAAATGGGAGAAGACATTGTCTCTAATTATACCAAGAGCGCTCCTTCTTTTAAATCAGTTTTGTTGCGGTATTTTAACCCTGTTGGCGCACATACCAGCGGACTAAACGGCGAATACCCTCGTGGCAAGCCGGATAATCTGGTGCCATATATCACTCAAACAGCCGCCGGGATATTACAAAAACTAACGGTTTTTGGTAATGATTATGATACCCGTGATGGTTCATGTATCAGGGATTATATTCATGTAAGCGATATTGCAGATGCCCATGTAAAGGCCATGAATTATCTGATAGATAATAAACAATCCAAACAAACCTCTGTATTTAATTTAGGCACCGGTAATGGCGTGAGTGTTTTAGAAGCCGTTCATTCGTTTGAAAAAGTAAGTCAGCAAAAATTGAATTACGAAATTGGTCCACGCAGAGCGGGTGATGTCATTAATATTTATGCAAACAACGACTTTGCGAAAAAAGAGCTGAACTGGATCCCAAAATATAATTTAGATGAGATGATGCTGAGTGCCTGGAAATGGCAATTACATCTTCAGGAAGAAAAATAATAATATAATTTTTCGTGATGGAAAAACGATTCAAATTTAAAAGCCTTTCTGCCTATTCTTCAGATGAATGGATGGCAAATTCTACCAAACGCTATCGTACCATATTTGATAAAGCAGAAACGACTTACCTGCGTTTTGAGTTAGCTTTATATAATAAATTATTTGATGAAGAAGACTGGACAGCAAAAGTATCGGTTCGTTGTGAGGAGATTGTGCTAGCCGGAAATGTGATCATCTGCACGTTAGATTCTGAATTAAAAGTTAATAAAGATGATAATATTGTTTATGTACGCGATGGCTGGGGAACTCCAAACCTTGGAGCCTTCTGGAAAAAAGGTACTTATCAGTGGGTAGCAGTAGTAGATGGTATAACCATTGGGTCGCAACGTTTTTATGTGGAAGATGTGGGACTGGTGACCAAACACTCAAATCCCTATTTTAGCATCGAGCATGTAAAATTATATCATGGGGATATAGATGGCTGGAACCAGCGTCAGCGTAAGTATTTAAAAACATTTAATAAAGATCAGACACAATATGTGTGGGCCGAAATAAAAATTAAGGCTCAAACTAACCTGGCTTTCAATTACGAATTGTTCCTGAATTATGTGGATGATTCAGGACAGCACAAAGCCCACCAGGTAAAAACAGGTTATATTGATTCCAATGAAAAGGATTATTCATATACATTGGATTTAGGTTGGGGAAACAATATTCCCGGATCATGGAAAGATGATAAATATGCGCTAGAGCTGGTGTTTATGGATGTTTTGATTGGAGCAGTAACATTCGAATGTAAGGATGCAGAAGAAGAAGGTGAGCCAGAGCTGATCAGCAGTATCGATCAGGCTATTGCTATTAATGCCGGAAGTTCTTCAACCATCAATGGAAATGTGGTAGAGGCCCCTGAAAAAACATTAGAAGAATTATTAAAAGAAGTAGATGCGCTTATTGGGTTGGAAAGCGTTAAAAAGAGCATTCACGAAAACATTACCTATCTCAACTTTACGAAGCTACGTAAAGAAAAAGGATTTGATGATGGCTCTGTGATCTCTCTGCATTCCGTATTTACAGGCAATCCGGGAACCGGAAAAACAACGGTTGTGAAAAAACTGGGTAAGATATACCAAAAAATGGGACTACTGAGTAAGGGGCATGTATATGAAGTAGACCGCTCTGTATTGGTTGGTGAGTACATCGGACAAACAGCCCCTAAGGTTAAAAAGGCCATTGATGAAGCGCGAGGTGGCATCTTATTCATCGACGAAGCCTATTCTTTGGCACGGTCAGGCGAAGACAGCAAAGATTTCGGGAAAGAAGTCATCGAGATTTTGCTTAAGGAAATGAGTGACGGCAAAGGCGATATAGCTGTTATTGCTGCGGGTTACCCTAAAGAAATGAATACGTTTATTGATAGTAATCCCGGACTAAAATCACGTTTCTCGGAATATTTTCATTTCGAAGATTACATGCCGGATGAATTATTTCAGATTGCATTATACACTGCCGAACAAAAACAATTGACCATTGCTCCTGATGCACAGTTTTACCTGCAGGAACAATTGACGGAAGCCTACCGTAAACGCGATAATAGCTTCGGAAATGCCCGTTTTGTAAATGCAGTAATTGAGGAAGCCAAGCAGGACATGGGACTTCGTTTAATGAAGTCAGAAAACATGGATACACTTACTAAAGAAGATTTATCAACGATTACTCTGGAAGATCTCAAAAATGTATTTATATCTACCGAAAAGAAAAAATTAAAATTATCCGTTAATGAAAAAGAACTGAATTTGGCACTTGCCGAATTGAATGATTTGGTTGGTATGGATAATATCAAGCAGGATGTGAATGAATTGGTGAAACTGATCCGTTTTTATAATGAAACGGGAAAAGATGTTATCAATAAATTCTCGTTGCACTCTGTATTTACAGGAAATCCTGGTACCGGTAAAACTACTCTGGCCCGTATTATTTCCAAAATATATAAATCTCTGGGTCTGCTGGAAAGAGGGCATGTGGTAGAAGTAGACAGAGAGGGCCTCGTGGCAGGATTTACAGGACAAACCGCTATCAAAACAAAAGAGAAGGTAGATGCTGCTATGGGCGGTATTTTGTTTATAGATGAAGCTTATGCCTTGTCGGAAGACGGGCCTAATGGTTTTGGAAAAGAAGCCATTGAAGTAATCTTAAAACGTATGGAAGACAAACGTGGACAATTTGGTGTTATTGTGGCGGGTTATCCGGATAACATGCACAGGTTTGTTGAGATGAATCCAGGATTAAAATCCCGTTTTGATAAAACCTATGTGTTTAATGATTACAATACAGAACAATTGATAACCATTGCACAGGGCTTGTTCAAGAAAGAGGGTCTTATTCCTGATCAGGAAGCGTTGGCGCATCTGAGTTCTTATTTTGCCGCTTTAATTTCCAAAAAAGATAAGTTCTTCGGTAATGCCCGAACCGTTAGGCAAACAGTAGGAGAATGCGTTATGAAACAAAATTTGCGAATGGCTTCTATTGCCAGTAATCTGCGCAAAACGGAAGATCTGGGAACACTAACGCTTGAGGATGTGAAACACCTGGTCATTGGAGAATCTGATTCACGATCCGCCTTAGGATTTAGATTCGGCGCTCAATAATTTGTGCTAAGAGATGTTTAATATTTATGATATCAGTTCGAGCGTCTCAATAGCTATCGGTAGAGAATTAAACAGGTCATATAATTATATTCTGTTATACGTTGTTTCACTAATAAACATACGACCCCGAAGGGGTCGAACAACGTAATAAGATCCGCATCAAATAGGTTTTATAAATTCTAAATTCCTTCTTAAACCTTTATATTTAGTGCGTTTCACGGCACTGCCTTTAAACACAGTAGTAAATAATTCTTCACTTAAGTCGTACCAATCGTTAGAAGAATAATCTAACAATCCACGTGTATTTTTGAATTGGGGTTCCTGATGCACTTCACTAAAACTATTCCAGGGACAAACATCCTGGCACACATCGCAACCAAATACCCAGTTATCCATTTTGCCTTTAAATTCAGTTGGAATAGCCTCTTTTAACTCAATGGTAAAGTAACTGATACACTTACTTCCATCAACAATATAAGGCGCTACAATAGCTTCTGTGGGGCAGGCGTCGATGCATTTGGTGCAGGTGCCGCAATAATCTTTTATCGGCCCGTCATATTCTAAATCCAGATCAATAATTAACTCTGCAATAAAAAAAAAGGAGCCTTGTTGTTTATTAATTAAGTTCGCGTTTTTTCCTATCCAACCTAAGCCGCTTTTTTTAGCCCACGCCTTGTCCATCACCGGTGCACTATCTACAAAGGCACGCCCGTTAATATCACCAATCTGTTCTTTTAAAGTATCTAAGAATTCCTTTAATTTTTCTTTTATAACATCATGATAATCCAATCCGTAGGCATATTTGGAAATTTTTGGAGCCTCGGGGTTTTGAGTTTGTTCGGGATAATAATTATATAACAGAGATACAACTGATTTGGCGCCATCTACCAATAACGTGGGATTTAGACGCTTATCAAAATGATTTTCCATATATTCCATTTTGCCATGCATCTTGGAGTTGAGCCATGATTCTAAACGCGGCGCTTCTTCTTCTAAAAATTCAGCTTTTGAAATGCCGCAAAAATCAAAGCCTAAACGTTTGGCTTCCGCTTTAATCAATTGTGTATGTGCTAAAGACCCCAAAAATTACAATAACAAATTAATGGGAAAGTTTATTCTTAACCACATTTTTGATAATGTCTATAATACTGCTGCCGGATCCATGTTCTTCTTTATGTCCTGAAAATACAGACCCCACTGTTTTGATAATAGATATGGCAGATTTGAATAAATCACCGCTGATGATACCGGTAATAATCTTTGTAATACCGGTTGTAACGATCTCTTCTGGCAATGTTTGTAATTTTTGTTTGAGCGCTTCTTCTTGGGCTGCAATGGCTTTTGTTAAGCGCACCACATCCGGATGATCGTCAGAATATTTTTCGCGCGCGGCGGATAATTCTGTTCTTAATCTGCTGAGTTCCTTAATGGTCTCT
>JACQAK010000075.1 GCA_016194985.1 Bacteroidota bacterium | reverse complement strand
GCTGTTGTTGGGGGATCAGTAAACAGTGAGGTAACCGTTATTCAATATGGTATTGAAACAACGATGAAGCTGAATACAGAAGGCTTAACAATTTTGGATGCAGCAATTGATGCGGGTGTAGATGCGCCATTTAGCTGCAAAGGCGCTGTTTGCTGTACTTGTCGCGCGAAGGTGATGGAAGGAAAAGTGAAAATGGACGCTAACTTTGCATTGACTGATGCTGAGGTGGAAGATGGATTTATTTTAACTTGTCAGTCACATCCGTTAACAGAAAAAGTGGTGATCGATTTTGATGCGATTTAATATCCGACTCGTATTTTTTATATAAAACAAAAAGGGCTGATTCAATTGTGAATCAGCCCTTTTTAGTAAACTAGGTTTATTAGCGTTTGATCATTTTAACAATATATTGTTTGTCGTTTTGAATGACTTTTACGAAATAAATACCATTAGCGTGATCATGGATATCCAGATTATGTTTTCCTGATTCCATTTTTTCAGAGTAGATTAATTCGCCTATTGCATTGGTTACATAAACTATAGAAGTTGAATTTAACTCAATGTTGAATGTTCCGTTGTTTGGATTTGGATAAACGTTCATTGCATTGTTATTGATTAACGTTGCAATTCCTGTACATAATGATACATCCTGAGTAATTGTTGTTGAGTTAGAGCAACCATTGGCGTCAGTACCATCAACAGTATAAGTTGTTTGAGAGGTTGGTGTAGCTATAGTTGGTAAAGAATTAACCGTAACAGTGATGATAGCAGAGTTCTCACAACCATTAACATCTGTTCCGTTTACTGTATAAGTTGCATCGGAAGTTGGAGAAACAATATCAGATCCTCCTGAGTAGGTATAAGTCAAGGCTCCGCTAGGAACAATTGTAAATGAACTTCCTGTGCAAATAGCTCCTGAATTAACTGTAATAGATGGTAATGGATTTACGGTGATTGATTTTGGAGAAGAAACAACCGTACATCCTTCAGCACTTGTTAGCAAACATGTAATATCATAACCATCCCATCCTTGAGAGTCTAATGTAGGTATTTGCATTGTTCCTGTATTATATCCTGTCTCGCCATAAGTTCCATCAATAGTCGTAACAGCTCCGGAGTTATGAGAATAACCCCAATTATATTGTGCAGTATTGGTAGCATTAATACTAAAGGTTCCTGTAGCGTCTCCACAAACGGTTACATCTCCTGACTCGGAAACAATAACCGGTAATGCGTTAACTGTTACAGAACTAATAGCTGAGTTTACACAACCATTAGCGTCTGTGCCGCTCACTGTATAAGTTGCGTCTGACGTTGGAGAAACAACGTTAGAACCACCTGAATACGTATATGTGTTTGCTCCGCTAGGAACGATAGTATAAGAGTCTCCGGCACAAATTGCACCACTGTTTGCCGTAACGATAGGTAATGCATTAACGGTTATGCTTGAAGTAGCAGTGCTTATGCATCCGCCGTACCCATAATATCCTGTAACCGTATAAGTTGCATCGGTATTTGGATTTACAATATTAGAACCACCAGAATATGAATAAGTGCTAGCTCCACTTGGACTAATTGTGAAATTAGAACCTGAGCAAATTGTACCACTGTTTACTGTTATGGAAGGAGCTGTAAAAATGGCTTCAATATCCATATAACCTAAATTACTTGTAAGAGGAGCAGGTGTGCCTCCTACTGTAGTAGTAGTAACATAATTCATATATGGAACATAGCTTGTAGGATAAGTAGCTACAGGGAAATAACCAAGAGTTGTATTTGCAGATTGAGCTAACCCAATATAATAATTAGTTGAAGCAGATAAGCTTTGTGAGGTTGCAAAGGTAAATGTTGGCGCTGTGCCAAGTATACCAGCGGTAATGGAAATCGTATTAGTAGTAGCAATCACATTACCTGTAGAGGATAATAATGTTGCCCAAACAGAGTTTCCTATATTAGTCGTTGGGGTACTAACTCCTACTTTGATACCTGTCAATGAAGAAGCGCTAGTGTTTTGATAATTTACAGCAATGATACCTGATCCTGTATTGAAACCAACGGATCCGGTATAAGTTCCTATCGCAGGATTCATCGCTGATTCATTACATGTTACACTTTGTGAATAGGTAGCAGAGTTATTACTATTAACATCATCATTAGGAACCGATACTGACAATGTATTAAGACCAGCCAATGTTGGATTGAAACTCGCAAATGAAACGCTGGTAGTAGCTCCTGCTGCTAAACTGCTTACAATTTGAGTGTTTGAAAACGTATTTGCGCCAGTTACATTTAATGTCACCGGAATATTATTTAACGTTTGATTACTATTATTTTTGATGATACCATTTACAGTATGTCCTGTGTTAAACATGCCAGCTACTTTACCTGGAGCTTCAATTCCAACTACAGATACTTCATTATTGTATGGATTTGGACTGCCAAACAAAATATTTGGTCTGAATGCAGTAGTACCTAAAGTTGTAGGGGCAGAAGCTGCGCCATTTGCAGAGGCGCAACCAGGAACCAATGAACTTCCTTCTGCATAATAGGTGGCAGGACTAGAAGCATAGGGACCTGCACTGTACCAGTCAGTAGCTACATAAATACCTCCGCCAGTATAAACGAAAGGAGTGCTTAATGTTAAAGTAACAGACGTCGTGCCGGCAGAGGCCGGAACAGTCATGGTGCTGGCATAAACGGTTGTCATACCTGTTAGGATCGTAGGCCAGTTTGTTCCTTTCGAATATGTAACATCCGTTGTGTTTTGGAGATAAACTGTGAAATTTCCGACACATGGAGTATTTGTTCCTGCAGATAGCGTATATCCAAATGACGTAAGTGTAGTGCTAGGGGCAATGGCTGTTAATTCACTCCCTAAAACCAATAGGCAGGCCCTATGGTAGGCGTAGGTGCTAAGGCCATTCGGGGCCCTTACCTGTGTTGTGGTAACTCCTTTAGGAGCCGTTGTGTAAATGGTCGCTTGGCTAAAAAGCCCAGTGCATATTACCAAAGTAATAGTGAGAATGAGTAGTTTTTTTTCATAATTTTTATTTTTTTAATATTTACCAAAAATAAGAGAAATAGTTACTAAAAGTAAAATTTGTTTAAATTTTGTAATAAAACTTTTTTGATTTTAGCGGTAATTGCTAGACAGGTTTTATAAATATTGATACTTATTGAATATTCAAATGTTTGCTTAATACATAATTACCTTCAATAATAAATTGCTCATTGCTATTTTTTCCTTTTATAATTATTTCATTAGGGCAGGTTTTATTTACATTTAATTCATATTGCGTAATGGCATGCGTTTTTGTTTCCAGAGCAGCAATCATTTGAACTTCTTTAGTAAGCAATTGTTTCTGTAATTTTAGTTCAAATTCCCAGTTTTTTGCTTCTTTTAATGTTAAGTAAGGGAATTTTTTATTTGGGTAGTTGGTAACAGACGACGTATAGTATTTGCATGAGTATACAGTATCTGTTTTATATACCACAAATTTTTCGGTGAGGGTGATTCGCTTTTTTTTGGTGTTTATTTTTTGTCCGGAATATGTGATCATTTCCTGCGAAGCACTATCTACGTGGCATTGGTAGTAAGTTAACGAATCACCGGATTGTAATTTAGCAATTTGTGTGTGATTTAAATGTTTTGGAAATGCAAACTGCGCCTGCGTTTGTATGAACAAACACAGGAAAAGCAGCAACAATCCTATTAATTTCATTATTGATTGACAATAGAGATTTGTTTCGATAAATCGATCGCTCTTTGTTTTACGGTGTTCACATCAGATTGCAAATTATCATAGGTTAAAACAACACCCATTCGTCGGTAAGGACGGGTAGTGGGCTTACCGAATAAACGGACATCGGTATTGCTATTTTTAAGAACATCTGTTACGCCGGTAAAATTATACGATGTGCCTTCAGCACTGGCTAATAAAACAGCCGAAGCACCATGCTGTTGCAATTGTATTTGTGGGATAGGAAATCCTAAAATAGCACGGGCATGTAATTCGAACTCACTTAAATTTTGTGTATTGGCCAGTGTTACCATGCCGGTATCGTGCGGACGAGGCGATAATTCTGAAAAATAGATTCCTTTATCGGCCAGAAAAAATTCTACCCCCCATAAACCTGCGCCGCTTAAGGCTTTGGTTACTTTAGCGGCCATGTCTTGCGCCTCTTTTAAATCTTTATCGCTGATTGCGCATGGTTGCCAGCTTTCCTGGTAATCGCCACGTTCCTGTCTATGACCAATTGGTGGGCAAAATAAGGTGTTACCATTTTTTTGAGTAACAGTTAATAAGGTGATCTCCGAATTAAATTTGATAAACTCTTCCACGATCACTTCTTTGTAATCTCCTCGAGAGCCTTCCATGGCGTAGTTCCATGATTTTTCAATATCCTGTTCTGTTTTAATAACGCTTTGCCCTTTGCCGCTGCTGCTCATCAATGGTTTTACGACACATGGAATGCCAATAACGGAAACCGCTTTTTTAAATTCTTCCAGTGTTGTGGCATATAAATAATTGGCTGTTCGTAAGCCTAATTCTTTACTGGCCAGGTCTCTGATAGCTTTACGGTTCATTGTAAAGTTAGCAGCTTTTGCACTGGGAACAACGGTGATGCCTTGTTTTTCGTAATCATAAAAACGTTCCGTGCGAATGGCTTCAATCTCCGGAACGATCAGATCCGGTTTGTGTTTAGCTACAACCGCATCCAGGGCTTCGCCATCCAGCATATTAATAACTTCGAACCTGTGAGCTACCTGCATAGCGGGGGCATCCGCATAGGAATCAACAGCAATTACATATTGTCCTAATCGCTGCAGGGCGATGGTTAATTCTTTTCCTAATTCTCCTGATCCAAGTAATAAAATAGTTTGACGTGTCATTGTTTAAAATCTAAGTGTGAGTGTGCTTGGTAATTTATCTTTTAAAACACCAAAATATAATCCATATCCTACGGCTAAACCAATGGTTCCGCCTATCAGTGCCTGTATACGACGTTTGGTTCTGGATACTCTTTCGTATCCTAAAATGTAGGCATCATAGTCAATATAGTTGGGGTTACTAATGGTGCTATGTTTAATTCTGACTTTTGTGATGCCGCTTAAACCCATATAGCCGTATGGAAAAATAGGGGCAAAGAAAATTCCTAACCCTCCACTGGCCAGGCCAACCACGCCGGCACCAATCAAACAACCGCGAGCCTTGAATCCTTTTCGGGCATCTCGCTCGCCATACATATAATATTGCATTTCTTCGCGTGTAAAATAATTGCCTTTGAGTGTGTCCTGTGTGTAATAATAATCGGTAAATCCGCTAGCATACTTTACACAATAAATTTCATCATATTCATAGTGTAGTTTTTCTTTTGTATTAGCGGGATTGATAATGGTTACGGCGCCTATTACGGTATCAATTACTTTTTCAACTACAAAATTCCCATTCATTAATAAGATGGTGTCTTTATGTTGCGCTTTTGAAGATAACGATAAAAGCACCGTCAATAATATGGAAAATATAATTTTAAACATTGCGTTATTCATTTAACAAGTTTACAAATAATACCAAATAAAAACTATTGTTTCATAACCGGATTTTTGAATTGTTGATATTTTGGTTTTTTGATTTTGAGGGTTAGGGCGTGCCCTCCTTCGTCGGTCGGGCTATCACTTTAAGTCCTCGCTATTCGTGCCTCATAGCTGTGGGCTTTCCGTTCTATCCCTCACGCAATATTTATTTGAGGAAGATAATCATTGTGTCTTAATGTGAATTGCGTGAGGGATTGCAGAGGAAATCCTTTCCTGATCGTGCTTTAGTGCGATCAGGAAAGATTGCAACGGAAAGCCCGCTCCGCCAACCGGCGGACACGCCCAACTTTTAAAAATTAATGAAACTTAAATGCGATTGATTTTACTGTGCTTAAAGTGCGATTGTTGGAATTAAATTCTTTTAATAAGTGTTGTGCTTCCGGTAATTCAAATACTTCTTTCAGATTTCTGATCTTTCCAATCGGAACGTCATGTTTTAAGCAGCCATTAAATAAAGCATCAAAACTCAATTGCTGAATGCCTTCCTTTAATGTTAAATATAATTGATCTCTGTTTTTTACGCGTAATTGATTACTGAGATAATCCGGATGAGCTGCCAGTGGTAGATTTAAAATATTGCACAGGTGCTTGAATTGCTTATCGCTGCCTATGGCAAAGGTAATGGTATGATTATCCTGAGTGGTAAATAATTCTCCGTAAGGTGCAATATTTGGGTGCAATGAGCCCTGAGCTATTGGTAATTGATGGGCAATTAGCCAATTGGTAGCCTGATTGGCAAGTGAAGCAATAGCTGTATCGAAAAGTGATACGGAGACATGTGCGCCTTGTTGTGTTTTATAGTTATGGAGCAGCGCCACTAAGATGGCTTCTTTTAACTGATGGCCTGCCAGAATATCAATAAGTGCCACCGGCATTTTAAGCGGTGCAGCATTTTTTTCGCCATTCATAAACATGAAACCGCTTTCGGCCTGTAATATGAGGTCGTAAGCGGTGCGGGCATTAGACGCACCAAACCCATTGATGGATGCATAAATTAATTGAGGGTTCAGGTGTTTTAAGGTAGGGTAATCTACTTTTAATTTTAGATCGTCGCCTAATTTATAATTGGTAATTAATACGTTGGCTGTTTTGACTAATGCATAAAATTCCTGCAACTCTTTTTCCTGACTTAGATCTAAAAACAATACCTGCTTGCCGGCATTAACACTCCAGTAATAAGCACTGGTGGTATCACTTGCGTTTTCAGAATTCAGTTTCCAACTACGGGTTACATCGCCTCCTGTTTTTGGATTTTCAATTTTAATAACTGTAGCACCCAGTTCAGCAAAGAATAAACCGGCAGAGGGTCCTGCCAGAACACCTGCTAATTCAATGACTTTTAAATCTGAAAAAGGTTTATTCATATATGAATCTACGGTTTTAGTTACCCTGAACTTGTTTCAGGGTCTCACGGTGAGATGCTGAAACAAGTTCAGCATGACATCCTGTTTTGTGTCTATAATTTAAAAAGCAGCTTGTACTGGCTTGTTATTTAAAATCAATTCTATTTTTTCTATGACTTCTGAAGTTAATTTTGGGACGACATCTAAGGCTTTTAAATTTTCGATCAGTTGTTCTTTTCTGGAAGCGCCTAAAATAGTGGTACTAACGTGTGGGTTTTTAATGGCCCATGCAATAGCCAGTTGGCTTGTTGTTGTACCTAATTCGAGCGCTAATGCTGTTAGTTTTTTTGTTTTTTCTATTTTCGAATCTTCACCTAAGGTTCTTTCTTTTAGCCAATCCATTCCTTCAATATGCAAACGATTGTCTTTAGGAATTCCATTGTTGTATTTTCCTGATAAAAGGCCTGAGGCTAAAGGACTCCAGATGGTTGTTCCTAATCCGAAATCTCTGAACAATAATAAATAATCTTTTTCCAGTTTGGTTCTTTCAAACATATTGTACTGCGGTTGCTCCATCGTTGGACCAATCAATCTGTTTCTTTCGGCGAATACAAAAGCAGCCATGATCTCATCATTAGCCCATTCGCTGGTTCCCCAATATAAAATCTTACCTTGTTGTATTAAGGTATTCATGGCCCAAACAGTTTCTTCGATAGGCGTATTTTTATCTGGGCGATGACAAAAAAACAGATCAATATAATCTACCTGCAAGCGCTTTAATTCTGCATGACAGCCTTCTATGATATGTTTGCGTGACAGGCCTGTTTGATTAGGCTTTTTATCTTCGTAGCCAAAAAACACTTTGCTCGACACACAGTAAGAACTGCGTGCCCAGTTTTTTTTCTTTAAGATAGTACCCATCACTTCTTCTGATTTTCCGCTGGCATAAATTTCGGCATTATCAAAAAAGTTGATACCACCATCATAAGCAATGCTTAATAATTCTTCGGCTGTGTTATTCTCTATTTGTTTACCAAATGTAAGCCATGAGCCAAACGACAATGTGCTTAATTGTAATCCTGATTTTCCTAATCTTCTGTATTCCATGGTTTATGTTTAAATAGATTAAATATATGATTAATTTTATTTTTAAGTTTAATTGTCCCCCTTTGGAGGGGGTAGGGGGAGGATTTTATTGTTTTCTATTTGTTCAATCGAATTTAATATAGCGATTCGTACTCTGTCTATTTGATTTAAAATTTCTGAATCTCTGAAGCGAATAACAGTATATCCTAAATTTTCCAGAGTTTGTTGTCTTATTTCATCCTTTGAAATAATTTCTTCTATGAAATGAGAATAGCCATCTACTTCTATAATCAATTTTAAATCTTTGCACATAAAATCGACAATAAAGTTTAAAATAGGTCTTTGTCTATTAAATGTGTAACCCAATTTTTTTGATGAAAGCACAAATTTCCACAAACAGGCTTCTGCTTTCGTCATTTCATATCTCTTTCCATGAGCGAAATTCTTTAAGCTTTTGTTATAGAAGTTGTTATTTTCGGTTGACATTTTATCTTCTTTAGTTGTCTTCTTTTCCTCCCCCTGCCCCCTCCGGAGGGGGAT
>JACQAK010000200.1 GCA_016194985.1 Bacteroidota bacterium | reverse complement strand
TAATATTTTTTTTAAAAATAAGGCTAGATTTTAGATCTTACAGACTATGTATTTGTGTTTATAATTCTATTTTTTAGATGAAAAATAGAGCGATGATTTTAATTTACAAAACTAAATTTCAAGTTTTATTACGCATCCAAATACCTAAAAAAACAAAAATTATTATCTATAATAATTACATAAACATTTAACAAAAAGTTTTAGTATTTTACAAGAAAGACTATACTAGCAATGATAAATAACTTATAGTCGTATTATTTGATAGTATCAAAAAAAATAAATTTGTTGGGTAACAAGTAAATCTGATATATAAAGAAAAGTTACGCAGTCGGATTAATTTATTACGCTATATTTTCGTGTTCAATTTTGGATTTTTTTTGTAGAAAGTTAATTTCATAAGCTATTGTTAATAAATGTTTTACCTAAACTTTTATCTAAACTTAAAATGCTTTACTTTTAAAAAACAATTATTATCATATGAAGAATCTAAATCGTTTTGCAATTCTTTTATTTATCTCCGGATCATTATCTGTGTTTTCTCAAACCAGTCATACTGCTTTTAAGTTTAAGCTGGAAGATGAGTCTTTACCGGAAGTGTTGTTGAATTTTGATGCTGTGTTTGATGATAAAAAAGTGGAATTGACCTGGTCTTCAAATACCGAAAACAATAATAATTTTTTTACTGTCGAAAAATCCAAGGACGCCTTAACGTTTGAGCAGGTAACAACCATCAAGGGGTTTGGTAATAACAGTAATATCATCAGCTATTTTGATGTGGATTATACGCCTTATGAAGGGATCTCGTATTACAGATTAAAACAAACGGATGCCCAGGGAAAAGTATTATCATCCCGGTTAGTATCTATCAATAATAAAAACTCTAATGGTACTCTGGCGATGAATCCAAGTGCTGTTTATGAAACACCTGCTACGTTGATGGGTTCAGAGAATAAAGAAGTATTGGTTGTTTTAAGAAACGATAAAGGAATAGAAAGTTATTCGAAAGTTATATTGGATCAACAAAATAATGTGTTAGATACAAATACACGTCTGGATAATGGAACGTATACGGTTGTGGCTTCTTCTGATAATAAGTTGTATAGTCAAAAAGTAGTCGTTAAATAAATTCCTTTTTTAAAATAATCCAACGTCCGAAGTCTTTATCCAGCCTTCATTCCCGTTTTCTAATTTAATATTGGTCCAATCCGGATTTGTTTCCAATACACTTACGCGTGTTCCTTCATGTAAACTGAATTTTGACTTAGAGGTTCTGTTTGGCTCTTCGTATATTTTTGATTCACGATTGGTAATAATGGCAAAGTTTAATTCCTGCTTATCGTTAAGAGCTGTAAAACCTAGCACCATGGAGCTTACAAAGACAATGAAAGAAAGTGCGCCAAAGAAAAAGCCTATGCGTTTAAATAATAATTGATTACTTATAAAAAAGATAAAGAACAATATCAAAGATCCAATTAAACTGAAAATACTTAACCATGCCCAACCTGTGGTAGATAAGGAATTAACCAGGCCTGATTTGATGGCTCCAATAAAAAAGTTCTCTTTGCTTTCAATTTTATCAATGGTTTTTTCGTTGGCAATTCTTAAGTTAGCTTTAACGTCTCTGCTGTTCGGCTGCAGCTTATTTGCCAATTCGTAATAATAAATGGCTTTACCTAATTCATTATTCTTATAATAGGCATTTCCAAGGTTGTAGTATAATTTATAAGAGATCAATCCTTCTTTGATAATTTCTTCGTAAGATTGAATGGCTTCTTTATAATGTTTTTCAGCATAAAATTTTTCTGCTTTTTTCTGTAAAGCGTTATCTGCAAAGGTATTTAGCGAAGTTATTATAAACAGCAACAGAATACATATACGGCCCGAAAGTTTCCGGCAAGGCCCCAACTGATATGCTTTATTGGAGGTATATACTGTTATATTAAATGAGTTCATTTTCAAATTATCTAATTATCACCTTTACTTCTTTATCTGATTTTCAATTTGAGAAATTAGTTCTATCGTATCGTTATATACTTGTTTTAAATCTCCTGTTACGGCGCTGGGCGCATATTTGGCATATTCGCAGGTGTTTAATGTGTTGATGACACGTTTGGCTGTTTCTTCCAATACATTGCGGGATAATAGCATCTCGGTAATTTTTTCTTTAGACAAATCAACGATAGGCAGGGCAAATTTATCACCTATATAATTATTAAGGGCATTTAAAACTTCTGTAAAAAACAGATCTTTATTGTTGGCAGACATGTGTTTTTCGGCAATCACCAATTGTTTTTTTGCCAGTTTTGCTGCTTTACGTTCTTTTACGACCATCACATTGCTATTGGCTTTTATGTGCTGTCTTACAAAAAACAGAGCGGCAAAAAACAGCAGAGTAGGGATGATTAATAATAGATAGTGAGTAACGGAGGAAAAAAATTCTTTATCGTTTTTATGTAAGCCCAGATCTCCGGTTTTAATATAACGAATATCATTCTCACTTTCTTTTACGCCTTTTTTGGCAGGTGTAATGATCTGTGCACTTCCGGGATCACCTTCCAGAACGGTAAGTTTCATATCCGGAGAAGGAATGGAAACGTATTGTTTTTTATCGGCATTAAAGAAATTAAAATGGAGATCATTTAAAACAAATTCCCCTTTTTCTCTTGGTATAATCAGGTAGTTGTAAGTAATGCTTCCGCTTACTCCGCCCTGGGTTTTAATATTCTCACTTTCTTTAGGGTCGTAGGTTTCAAAACTTTCAGGAAGGTTTAATATTGGTGGTTCAATCAGTTTAATATTTCCTTTTCCGCTGATAGTGATCTTTAAATTCACCGCTTCATTAGCTTTAACACGTTCTTTATCGAGTTCTGCTTTATATGAGAAATCTCCCACTGCACCTGAGAATCCGACAGGCTTATTATCGATGGGTAAATCCTGCACATCTACTTTTACAGCTTTACTTTTTACTTTAATAGGCACATCCTCATAACCGCCGGCACCAAAAAACTGTTCAAAGATATTTCTTGGTTGTCGTTTGGTTTGCCTTCTGACAATACAATCCAGTTCAACAGGGTCAATGGTAATGGTGCCAACGCGTTGAGGAAATAAATACACCTTGCAGTAATCGGCTACGTAATACATTACGCCGTTTACGTTCTCCTGGGTTAAATTGATTTGTTGGTTGGATGTTTCCTGTTGTGACCAGAAACCATTGTATGGAGGAAACTTCACATTTTGAAAGCCTCTTAAATCAACTCTTGAATATACTTTTTGTGTTAGGGTGATTTGTTCGCCAAGATAACATTTTGTTTTGCTTAAAAAGGTTCTTACAAACAGATCTTCATTACTGATATCGCTGACATACTGATTTTTTTCAGGTTTTTGACTTTGTTGAGCTTGCCCTGATTGTGCATTTTGATTGCCATTTTGTTGAGCTTGTGCATTACCTTTTACCGCTTCAATCACAATAGGCTTGGTTTCAAGTTTCTGGCCTCCGGCCATAACGGTTGCTATGCCAATGGTGAATTTTCCTTCTTTTTTTGCAGCCATAAAGAAGGAGATGGTGGTAGATTGTGAAATGTTCCCATTGACCATGCTCATACTTTGACTTTGGTTTGGTCCCGAATAAATATCAAAATCGTTGAGGTTGGGATACACGAGATTATTACCGCTGCCATTTAGAGTAAACGCAATCTGAAATACTTCGCCTACGGCGACTCTGTTTTTGCTTACCTGTGCATAAAAAGACGGCGTTTGAGCATTGGCCCATGAGCTAATGAATAGGAGAAATATGTATAATTTATTTTTCAATTTTCTATTTGTTCTCGACTCCGCTCGAACTGACAACGTTCTTAAACTCATCATTCAAAACTGTTACCTACCAGTCTTTCTCTACTTTTACTTTTTGTGCAGGATCGCCTTTTTTCTTACGAAGCGCCTGCATTTTTTTCTCATCATTTTTCAAGGCATTCAACATTTTTTCAGCCTGTTCTTTACTCATTTGAGGCTGCTGAGCTTCCTGTTTGTCCTTATCATTCGGGTTATTGATGTCGCGTTTATCTTTTTTATCTTCAGGTTTATTCCCTTCATTCTTTTTATCGTCTTTTTTATCTTTGTCTTTGTCCTTTTGGTTTTTTTGCTGTTGTGCTAATTGCTTTTGAGCATAGGCCAAATTATATCGTGTGTCTTCGTCTTTTGGATTTAATTTTAAGGCCTTTTTATATCCTAAAATGGCATCTTCATAATTCTTTTGCATCAATTTGGCATTTCCGTAATTATGCCATGCTTTTTGAATGGTGTCGGCATTTGATACAGATTTTGCCACAACATCAAATTGTTCGGCAGCTTGTTCAAATACTAAATTAGCAGCAGAATCGGCGGTCATTTGTTTATCGTAAGCCGGAATTTTACCTGATTTTATTAAGCTGGCTGTTTTGTAATAAGCATCTCCTAAATTAAAATTGGCTTTATAATAATCCTGTTTTTCTTTCAACGATCTTTTGTATAAGTTCGCTGCTTCCATAGGTTTACCACTGTTAAATGCATCATTTCCTTTACGTAATATTTTTTTCTCTTCCTGAGCATATCCTGCAAAAGAGAGTAAGGTAACGGTAATGGATATAGAGATATGTATGTTAAGCTTTTGCATTATTAAATAGATTCAGTTTTTTCCATAGTTTGCTTATCCGTTCAGATACCATAGATTCTAATACAAGAAATAATAAGGCAGCTCCCAGGAACCATTGAAATTGATCTTCGTAATCGGTGTACATTTTACTTTCCAATTGTTTTTTGTCCAATTCTGCAATTTTTCCAAGAATAGCGTCTAAGCCAATATCAGAATTATTTGCCTGAACATATACACCACTTGTAGCGCCTGCAATATCCTGTAAAATTTTAGCATCCAATTTTGTAACAACGGTATTCCCGGCATTGTCTTTTTTGTATCCACTCACCACACCATCAATAATATTAGGAATGGGAACACCGGCTTCAGAACCTACACCGATTGTATGAATCACGATATTCTTCTTGGCGGCTTCTTCTGCTGCGTCAACGGCACTTTCTTTCGCTTCTTCATTATTCTCCCCATCTGTGATAACAACAATGGCTTTATTTTTTCCTTCATCTTTTCCAAAGCTTTCAACTGCTTTATTGATGGCATCGGCAATATTGGTTCCCTGTACAGGAACAATTTTATTGCTGATGCTTTCGAGGAATAATTTGGCGGAGCTATAATCGGTGGTAATAGGTAATTGCACATAGGCTTCTCCGGCAAATACAATAATACCCAAACGGTCGCCCTGCAATTTATCGATCATGTTCTCAATGGCTATTTTGGCTCTTTCTAATCGGTTAGGAGATAAATCCTGAGCCATCATACTATTAGAAACGTCTAAACATACCATAATATCAGCACCTTCGCGTTTTACATCCTGCATTTTAGATCCGGTTTGCAAATTACAAAGTCCTAAGATGAGGAAAGTAAATCCTAAAAGAAATAAGATAAACTTAG
>JACQAK010000199.1 GCA_016194985.1 Bacteroidota bacterium | reverse complement strand
GTTTCCTTTGATGGCCGCTATCCAGGGCATGTGCGCACGCATTGGTTTAGTTACACAAGTAGGACTAACGGTGACATTAAAAAAACATTACTCTAAGTCGGTTCTTTACCTAATGTTACTATTCAGCCTTCCGGCTATTACGCTCAACATTGGAGCCGATATACAGGGTATGGGAGCTGTCGCACACATGTTATTGCCACAAATACCGGTTGCTGCTTTCAGTATTACGATTACGATCATTCTTATCATCGTTATTATCAAGTACCCATACGAGAAAATTGCCCGCATATTAAGATGGCTTTGTCTTTCGCTAATGCTCTATATCATCGTTCCGTTCCTGATGAAACAAGATTGGAAACTGATAATGAAAAGTACATTCGTTCCTTCTTTCCAGTTCAACATGGAGTTCCTGTCCATATTCGTAGCCATTTTGGGAACTACAATTTCTCCTTACCTATTTTTTTGGCAAGCTACAATGGAAGCAGAAGACATTGCTCATAAAAAAGGAAAGGTGATTGTAAACAAACAGATCTTAAGTGATATGAAAAAAGACGTGAACTTCGGAATGCTCTTTTCAAATTTGGTTATGTTTTTCATAATTCTGACCACCGGTAGCGTTCTTTATACCGCAGGTATCAAACAAATTGATACTGTAGAACAAGCTGCAAAAGCTTTAGAGCCACTAGCCGGACGACTGACCTATGTTATTTTTGCACTTGGTGTTTTAGGTACAGGTATGTTAGCTATTCCTGTTTTAGCTGGTTCTCAATCGTATATGCTGGCTGAAACCCTGGGATGGAAACAGGGATTAGATAAAAAGTTCAATGAGGCCAAAGGATTTTATATCACCATTATTATTTCTCTTTTAATAGGTTTATCACTGGATATGTTTGGTATCAGTCCTATTCAAGCACTTCTTTATACCGCCATACTTTATGGCTTAACGGCACCCGTGCTTATTGCTATTGTACTTCACATCAGCAATAACAAAAAGATTATGGGTGAATTTACCAACAATAAGCTGTCTAACGTACTTGGTGGCATTACACTGGTACTAATGTCGTTGGCTGCGGTGGCGCTTCTCTATTTTCAATTCACGAGTAAAAACTAACATGAAATAATTAATAAAAAATATAAACTAATATATCACTCACATGAAAACGTTCAAATCAATAATCGCCTTTTCAGTAGCGGTAATCGTGTTGCAAAGTTGTGCCGTTGTACGTCCCGGTGAAGCCGGTGTGGATATACATTACGGTAAAATAAAAAAGAATATTTTACAACCTGGTCCGCACCATGCCTTTGCATTATTCGGCAGAAAAATCATACGCTTTAATACCAGGGAAATTAATTACTCGATGACCATTGATTTTCATACCAAGGAAGGAATTGACGTCAAATCGGAAATTACAGTACTCTATCACCTTAACATAGATTCCGTCATAAGTATCTATAAGAAATACGGAAATGACTATCAAAGTATCCTCATACAAGATAATATCATTAACGCTTTGCGACAAACCGGTTTGGCTTATGCTGCCACTGAGCTTATCACGCAAAGAAGCTCTATTGAGCAAAAAGTTAAAAGCAGGCTTGATGAAAATGTAGGAAAGCAGGGCTTCGTGTTTCATTCGGTGATGTTGAAACAAATTGATTTGCCACCGGAGATCGAACAAACAATTCGTGCGCAGTTGAACGCAGAAGAAAGTGCTAAAAAAGTAAAATTGGAAAACGATGTTGCCAGGCAGCAATTAGCGTTTCAATTGGAAAAAAGCAAGAAAGAAAAACAACAGGAGTTAGAAAACCAACAATTAACCTTGGATTTCAGCATTGAAAAACAGAAAAAAGAAAATGAGCGAATATTGCTTGAAGCAGAAGCATTAAAAAAGCAACAGGAAATTCTTAACTCCAGCCTGACAGAAAATTTATTAAAGTACAAGAGCCTTGAAATTACAAGGGAATTGGTAAAGTCAACAAATACCAAAGTGATTATTACAGATGGAAAATCACCTGTTCTGTTGAGCGGAGAAAAATAGTAAGCAATGAAAAGTGATTTAATACATACTACAGGGATAACTCAATTATTGGGTGTTATTGTGTGCGTTGGTCTTTTTGGATGCAAATCAAATGTGGCATTGTTATATAAAAGCAGTGATATGAAAAAGACAATGGATGATGCTTCATACGTGAAAAGCATCCGACATACTTTTCTATCAGATTCAATGATCATTACCAACAAAGACAAATCTAAAAAAGCGATTGCCTGCGATAGCCTATGGGGAATTAAATATAAGGATGGCACAGCCTACAGGTATTACAAAGACCAATATTATCTTTTACGACAAGATTTGAATATCCAGGTTTATAGTCAAACTTCTTCGGGATATAAGTCAAGTCACACGTCTTACTATTTCAGTAAGAATTTGGATGGAGACATTTACTCATTGAAATGGAAAAACATCCGGAAACAATTTCAATCTGATACCTGCTTTTTACGAAAGCTGGAGCATGATTTGAAGTGGTATCAGGATTACTCCTCTTATGATAAAGAGAATAAAACATACAGAATTATTTCATTTTATAAAGATTGCAAAAATGGTTAACCTAAACCTAGTATGACGACAATGAAGAAAAAACTTTTATATATACAGGCGATCCAAATAGCCATGTTGGTTATGGGTTTTGCTTATATTACTTATACTGCATTTTATCATCATTCTGCTACGTTAATTTCATTTGTCCTATATCAACTCGTTTGTTTCGTTAGCATGTTGTATTTCTATTCGATAGAAAAAGAAGATACAACGTCAATCATTCAGATAGATGCTGATACATCAAAAAAAATAAAATTGCATTTGGCATTTGTCGGCATTGTCTTAATTATTTCAGGAAGTTTGATTGATTTTGCAGCATCAAAATGGAATGTATCGGTAAAGTATATAAACAGAGATTTAATTATTGCTGGTATCTTCGTTTATATAGAAGTGCTATTTATTCTGTATTCAAAGTACCGTCATTACCTCTTTGTTTTTTTTCATATTGACTGGATCGTTGGAGGTGTCTACCTGCTGTCAGGATTATTATGTTCACTAATGACCTTTCCATTTACGGAGTTGTTTCTAAGCGTAATTACGATAGCATTATTGAACGTTAAAGCATGGAAACTTCTTTTACTAAAAATAAACGCCAGTCGTCTAGGCGTCCCATCATCTATCAATATTGAAAAAATTAAAGATGTTTTATTAAGCGCTAAAGGTGTTCAAGCTATTGTAACGTTTAAAGTGTGGAATCTCTCAATCAATAAAAACGTGTTATGGGCAAAGCTTCTTATAAAAAAGGGACTTAGCGAATCCGATCTTTTTCAGACAAAACGTTCCCTTCATTCTGAGCTCAAGAAATATAAAATCAATTGTATTAACATAGAAATCGTTCAAAATGTTTAAAAACATATCACGTAATATCTGGATTCTATCTGCCGTAAGTTTATTTACGGACATTTCAACAGAAATGCTTTATCCCATAACGCCTTTGTATCTAAAAAGTATTGGTTTCTCCGTGTTTTTGATCGGTGCAATTGAAGGTGTTGCTGAAGCTATTTCGGGTTTAAGTAAAGGATATTTTGGTGAGCTTTCTGATAAAAAAGGAGTACGACTACCGTATATTAAATTTGGATATTGGTTGAGTGCTATTGGCAGACCATTGATGGCTGCATTTACTTTTCCGGCATGGATTTTTGGAGCAAGATCTATTGATCTACTTGGTAAAGGAATCCGAACTTCTGCGAGGGATGCCATGTTATCAGATGAAAGTAGTACTCAAACCAAAGCTACCGTGTTTGGCTTTCACCGCATGATGGACACACTTGGTGCTGTTATCGGACCGGCCATAGCACTTTTGTATTTACAGTTTTATCCGAACTCCTACCGGATGATGTTCCTCATTGCCTTTATTCCTGCTTTGATAGCTGGAGCAACTGTATTAGTGCTAAAGGAAAAAAAGAAAGAAGTGTCCCAAAAGAAAGTGAAGTGGCCATTCATCGCTTCTTTTAATTATATAAAAACCGGCCCCGCAGAATACAAAAAATTGCTTTTAGGCTTACTACTTTTTACTTTGTTTAATAGTAGTAATGCTTTCCTGATTCTAAAAATGAAAAACTCAGGAGTGTCTGATACCATGACGATTACTACCTATATTTTTTATAATTTCATCTATGCAGCTTTTTCTTATCCACTAGGTAAACTGAGTGATAAAATTGGAATGAAAGCAACCTTCATCGCTGGGTTAATAATTTTTGCAGCGGTTTATTGCGGCATGGCATTAAATTCATCACTCATTGGGTTCTTCATTTTGTTTTTTGGTTATGGGTTATTTATGGCAAGTACAGAAGGTATTAGCAGAGCATGGATCAGCAATGTGTCAGATAAAAATGATACCGGGAAAGCCCTTGGAGTTTATGCTGGATTTAATAGCTTGCTCACGCTGTTGGCAAGTTCGTTAACAGGATTAATATGGTATAAGGTTTCTCCGACAGTTGCATTTATCGTGATAGCCGTAGGAGTGGTTTCAGTAGCAATCTACTTTTTAGTCTTTATTAAGTCTCCGGTTAATACTGATAATACTAATTAAAATGAAAGAAAAAAAACAACATACTCATCATTGGTCTGAGAACATAACAGGCCCTCAAAAACTAATTATCAGTTTAGCAATAGCACTATTCAGCTTTGGTTTATTGTGGTTCGCTAATATGAGCATGGGCAATCGTCTCATATTAGGTTGGGATGTATTTTGCATCGTTATGCTTTTCTTCAGTTGGGTTCTCTTTTTTTCTACCAATTCAGATGATTTATGTGTAGTAGTAGGCAAACAGGATGATGGTTTAAAGGTGATATTTACCATTGTAACAATTGCCATTTGTTTCAGTGTATTTGGAGCAATTATCCTGATGCTCGGAACGGACGAATCTCCAAGGAACAAAGTCATACATACCCTGATTTCTCTTTCGCCCGTATTACTTTCCTGGTTACTGCTCCATACAACTTTTACTATTCGGTATGCTCATTTGTATCATGATCACGATGAACTCAATACTGGTAGTAATATTGGTGGTATTAATTTCCCTTCGGAAGAAGCTCCTGACTATCTTGACTTCGCTTATTTTTCGTTTGTTATTGGAATGACTTTTCAAGTATCTGATATTACGATTAGTTCCCGTGCCATACGAAGATTTGTTTTGATGCACAGCTTAGTTTCTTTTGCGTTCAATACGATCATTGTAGCTTTAACGATAAATACTATTGCTGGATTAAAAGAATAACAAACTATAAAAATTAAAAACTATGAAGGGGCTTGTAGATATTCAAACAGAATTAATAATCATTTTGCATTTGATTATTTCTGTATTGTTGGGTGGACTTATTGGCTATGACCGGGAACGGGATGGCAATAATGCAGGCATCCGAACGTATGCAGCCGTTTGTTTAGGCGCAACTGTCTTTACAAGTATTGCCAGTCACCTGATAGGTGAGCCAGGATCTTCTTCACGCATCATTGCTAATATCATAACAGGTATAGGCTTTTTAGGAGCGGGTATTATCTTTAGAGGTGATCCAAAAACAGGTGTGCAGGGTTTAACTTCTGCGGCTACTATTTGGGCAACGGCTGCTGTGGGTGTAGCTATTGCACTCAATATGTTTGTCATTGCCGTTTTTTCATCCCTCACTTTATTTTTTCTTCTCAGTCTTCATCACTATAAATGGTATATGAGATGGAAAGAGAAAATAAAACATAAGCACCAACAAGACGAGCTAAACAAAAAAGAAATAGAACAAAAAGACTAAGTTGAATTTATAAAGCTTTATACGATGTTGTTAAACAGAAAAATATCCATTCTATACTTTGTCAATCAGATAAAATCTCAGATACTATTAATTATTTGCTTTGCCATATTTGTTGGTTATATCGACACGCATCCCTGGCTTGTTAATGTATCATTGCCACTACCGGTTACGGCTATTCTAGGAACAGCCGTTTCTCTGCTTTTAGCTTTTCGTACCTCACAATCTTATGACAGATGGTGGGAAGCACGTAAAATTTGGGGAGCTATTGTAAATGATTCACGCACCTTTATTCGGCAAGTCGCTCAGTTTATTCCTGAAGACAAACAGGAAGAAGTTAAAGCATTCGCTGAAAGGCAGATCATTTGGACTTTTGCATTAGGTGAAGCTCTCAGAAAGCAACCTTTTTCAGATAAGGTAAAAGCTTATCTCACTACACATAACATTGAGGCTACGAATATTCCCAATGCGCTCATAGATGAACATTCAAAACAAATAAAGCGTTTGGCGAAGGAAAATATCTTATCAGAGTTCCAGGTCATGCAACTAACTACTACCCTATCTAATTTTTGTAATAGCATGGGGATGTGTGAACGCATTAAAAACACAGTGTTTCCAAGAGCATATAGTTTGCTTTTGCACACATTAATCTATGTATTCACATTGCTTTTACCGTTTGGTTTAGATGACGCAAAGATTGTTGTTGAAATAGCCTTGACCATTCTTATTCCAATCATATTTATCAGCATTGAAAAGACGGCCATCATCATGCAGGATCCTTTTGAAAACTCACCAGTTGATATACCGGTAACAGCATTAGCTCAAACCATTGAAGTAAATATTAGACAAATGATCGGAGAAAAAGCAACCCCGAATAAACAAAATGAAAACCTGTACTATCAGATGTAATAATTGAGTGTATGATAATGAATTAATATCAGTTGACTTAAATATGGAGAAAGATGATTTAGACAATTTGAACGAAGGAATTTTGCTTATCGGAAATAAGCTGGAGACTATCCGTGCAGGTTTGAAAAAACTAGACATCAGTCATTATGCTGATTCAGGAAGACTTAACCTGTTTTATTATAAACAACATAAACTTGTTGAAGATCTTGCAGAATTGAAAGAAGCGGTTGCAGATGGGTATGTAGATGCCTTATTAATGTATGGTGAGTTAGCAAATATAAATACGGAAACAGAAACATTACAGGCTGGAGTTCGGGACTTGATAGGAAAATACTATTCTAAGTACAGTTAATGAAGGGTAATAATAAATAAGCAATTAAAACAAAAAAATAAAAACTATGATAAACAAAGATCCTAACCATAAGCACACCTACGATGCACAGGGCAAAATGACCTGCTGCTCCTTAGAAGAAAAGATCGATAAAAAAACAGGTAAGCCTCATGTGCATTCAAAGAATGAAGCACACAACAATGAAGACGGTGATGATGATGACCATGAACACTCACATGATGAAGAAGGAGAATCTGCCTGGAAAATTTATTTACCAGCCATTATCAGTTTTGCTCTGTTAATGACCGGTATTGCTTTTGATAATTGGATTAAGCCAGCATTCTTTACAGAGTATGTGAGGCTTGGATGGTTTATTGCAGCATACCTTCCGGTGGGACTTCCGGTAATGAAAGATGCTGCAAAGGCTATTGGAAAAGGAGAAATATTCACGGAGTTTATATTAATGACTATTGCAACCGTTGGTGCATTTTTCATAAAAGAATATCCTGAAGGCGTTGCCGTAATGCTATTTTATGCCATTGGTGAATTATTCCAATCGGCTGCTGTAAACCGTGCTAAACGTAGTATTAAAGCTTTGCTTGATATACGACCTGATAAAGCGAATGTGATGCGTAATGGGACATTAACTGAAGTCTCCCCTGAAACTGTAGAGATAGGTGAAATCATACAAGTAAAGGCTGGTGAGAAAGTAGCATTGGACGGAACAATGCAATCAGCAGGAAGTTCCTTTAACACAGCAGCTCTTACAGGCGAAAGTAAACCAAGTACTATCAAAGAAGGCGAGGCAGTGTTAGCAGGGATGATTAACGTGGATAAAGTAGTTGAAATAAAAGTTACTAAAGTATTTGGAGAAAGTTCTCTTGCACGTATTCTCGATATGGTACAAAATGCGGGTTCACGCAAAGCACAAACAGAGCTATTCATTCGTAAGTTTTCAAAAATATACACGCCTATTGTTGTATTATTGGCTGTATTACTAACTGTATTACCATACTTTTTTGTAGAACAGTATGTGTTTTCACAATGGTTGTATCGTGCGCTTATTTTTCTTGTTATCTCTTGTCCTTGTGCATTGGTGATCTCTATCCCGCTTGGTTACTTTGGTGGCATTGGTGCTGCATCCCGAAACGGTATTTTATTTAAAGGTTCTAACTACCTCGACTTAATGAATAAAGTAAATGCCATTGTGATGGATAAAACAGGTACGTTGACAAAAGGTGTATTCAAGGTTCAGGAAGTAAATGCTGTCAAAAATTCAAAAGAGGAATTTGTAACAATGGTTGCTGCGGTCGAATCTCAATCCAATCATCCGATTGCAAGAGCTATTGTGGAGTATGCAGGAGATAAAGTTAAAAATGCTTCCGTTACTGATGTTGAAGAAATTTCAGGACACGGTTTAAAAGCAAGTTATCAGGGAGCAATAATTCTTGCAGGCAACACAAAGCTTTTAAAGAAATTTAATATTGCTTATCCGACAGAGGTTGATGCTATAACTGATACGATTGTAGTAGCTGCTATCAATAATGAATATGCAGGTTACATCACAATAGCGGACGAATTAAAAGAGGATGCAAAAGAAGCAGTTTCAGAGATGCACAAAAGTATTCCTAAAATAGTCATGCTTTCAGGAGATAAACAGAGCGTTGTTGACAAGGTAGCCAAAGTACTCGATATAAAGGATGCTTATGGGAACTTATTACCAGAACATAAAGTTGAAAAAGTGGAAGAGCTGAAAAAAGACAGCAAACTTGTTGTAGCATTTGTGGGTGATGGAATAAACGATGCTCCGGTGTTAGCATTGAGTGATGTAGGAATAGCAATGGGGGGGCTTGGTAGCGATGCAGCTATTGAAACAGCAGATGTGGTGATACAAACAGACCAACCTTCTAAAATTGTAACAGCTATTAAAATTAGTAAGACAACAAAAAGAGTTGTCATGCAAAATATAACCCTTGCATTTGCAGTAAAAGTAATTGTATTAGGGTTGGGTGCTGGGGGATTAGCAACTATGTGGGAAGCTGTTTTTGCTGATGTGGGAGTTGCATTACTTGCCATATTAAATGCTGTAAGGATTCAAAAAATGAAATTCTAACCTAAAAACTATAAATGCCATGTATATGCCAATAGATCCCAAAAGGCCTTTTGCCATTATAGAAGCGACACTATTTACAGTCACAGCGATCTTTTTAGGATATGCAGCACTCGGAATTTTACCTGCGTTCATTTTTACGTTTGGTTATGCAGGGGGATTTTTAATATGGGTGTTTGCTAAAAATGAAACGCCATTCAGGAAAATTGTACTTCCTTATTTTGTGACCTTGGCTTTGTTCATCGTTCATAAGATAGAAGAACGTGAAATGGGTTTTTTCCCTGCTCTTTCCAAGCTCACTGGAGTACCTGTTCCTGATCCGACATCAATACAGGCTGTATTGCTATATGCCATAGCTTGTGTATGGTTACTAATTCCTTTACTAATATGGAAGCGATCTATGTTTGGGTATTATTTAGCCTGGACATTTTTTGCATCAATGGGAGTTACAGAACTGGCACACTTTGTACTTCCACTATTGAGACACGAACCTTACGGTTATTTTCCGGGAATGTGGAGTGTGATTGGATTAGCACCTGCTGCATGGTGGGGCATGTATAAACTTATAACAGGAGATAAATGAATTACGGAATGGAAATAGAATTACTAGAATTACTGATACTTCAGTTGTTTGCATTTGTATTATTCGGTCGCTTTGAAGTTGAAACATCAGCCGCCCGGAGAATAATTAAATGGTTGGTAATTTATGCGATAACCATTGGACTGTATTGTTGGACTGGTCATTGGGCAGCTTTAGTACCTGTGTTGGTTACTATCCCTGGTACAATCTATCATATCATGTGGTGTAAAAAGAACGGAATTCATCCATTTAAAGCAACACCACGTAAAAAGTACTATCAGTTGCGTGGCTGGAAGTGGAAAGAGTAATTTAAAAATAATTGGTGAACCTTAAATGAAAACTATTAATCATAAAGAAATTAAAACTAACTGGTACGTTATTACCGGAGGCCCATGTACAAGGAAAACGACACGCATATAAAAAATAAAGATTAACAACTGATGGGATTAAAAAAAGAAATAGTATTAATACTCTTATTATTGCTAAGTATTAGCGGAATATGTTCTGACAGTACTCATGTAAAAAGAAAGCGTACTTTTTATTTGGGATGGGGCTATAACCGGGATTGGTATAGCAAAGGTAACATACGTTTGCAAAATAGTAATCCACAGTTAATCAATGGCACTTATTATACCTATGATTTTACCGTGTATAATGCCAAAGCGCAAGACCGTCCACAGTTTGACAGAATATATGATATAGCGAACATTACCATCCCTCAGTTCAGTGTAAGAGGGGGATTGTTTTTTAATGACAAACATGATTTGGGTTTTGAGATTAATTACGACCATGCTAAATATGTGGTTCAGGATTATCAAAAAGTGAGAGTAGCAGGTCAAATCAATGGGCAGAGTTTTGATAAAGACACGATACTTGACCCCAATACATTTCTACATTATGAACATACCGATGGAGCTAATTTTATCATGTTCAATTTAATTAAACGTTGGAAACTACTTCATACAAAAAACAATCATAATAATCTCGGCATCATTCTGAAACCCGGAGCGGGTATTGTTTACCCTAGAACTGCGGTGGCTTTGTTCGGGAATTATTTTAATAATGATTGGAAGATCTCTGGAGTTGTGGCTGGTATTGAAGCTGGCTTAAGAGCAGAGTTTTTAAAACATGGCTACCTGGAATTTACAGGGAAAGGTGGTTATGCCAATTATATCAATACCCTGGTGCAAGGTCGTGGCTATGGCAAGGCCAGTAACCAGTTTTGGTTTTTTGAAGCGATTTTAATTTTAGGATTTCAATTTAAAGCGTAATGAGATATTTCCTTTTAATCATATCCGTTTTAACCTGCATGAGTTCAGTTGCTCAGCATAATCATGGTGGCGATGAAGAAAATGATAAAGCATTATTCAAATACGCTCCGCAACATGGTGGAGAGATTGTAGCAGCCGGTAAATACAAATTGGAAATAGTCAGCAATCCCCTCCAAAAAGAGGAAAAACTATTAGTGTATATGCTAAAGAAAAACGATAAAGAAATTGCTCTTAAAGAAGCATCTGCAAAAATTGTAGTTCAATACAAAGATGATAAAACGGACACGCTGAAAATGGAAATGCACAACGGTCATTTTGTAACAGCGGATATAGATCTTACACTGCCTGTAAGAATATTTTTTGAAATACAAATAGGACATAAAACAGTAACAGCTTCCTACTATTATGAGGGATTAAAAAAACATAGCCATGAGAATCATTAGCATAATATGCAGCATGATATTACTTACAATGAGTGAGTATGCACATGCACAAAATCCGATCGTACAGAATTTATTGAATGATGTACGACTGGATTCACTTACCAATTTTGTTAAACAATTATCCGGTAAAAAATCGGTAGTCATCAATGGTGTTACTGATACCATTAAGTCAAGGCAATACCAGCAACCAGGTAATGAAAAAGCTTTTCAGTTTATGAAAGCAGAATTTATCCGGTTTGGTTACCAGGTCGATTCGTTTCAATTCAATGCTTCAGGTAAAAACCTGCTGGCTATTAAAACCGGTTATAAATATCCTAATAAGCGGTTTATGCTTGGAGCGCATTACGATAATTGGCCATTAACAAGCGTTGCTCCAGGAGCGGATGATAATGCCAGCGGAACATCCACCGTGCTGGAAGCAGGGAGAGTATTTGCCAATTATAGTTTTCCATACACCATCGTTTTCGTATTATGGGATGAAGAAGAACCGGGCTTATTAGGCAGTATAGCGTACGTTCCTACCATCGGTTCTAATAGCGAAACGCTCATGGGGTATGTAAACGTGGATATGCTGGGTTGGGATGGCAACAATGATTCCGTAGCAGATATTAATGTCCGACCAGTCGCTAATTCCTATACATTGAGGGACAAAGCAGTGTTATGTAATACAGCGTATAATCTACAATTAAATCTTCATGTGGTAGATCCTGGTAATGGTTCTACAGACCATGCTCCTTTTTGGAATAATGGGCATTCTGCTATTGGAATAGATGAAGAATACGACAATGATTTTAATCCTTTTTGGCATACGCCAGCCGATTCATTAGCACAATTCAATGTTAGCTTTTATCAAAAATGCTCCAAGCTTGCTTATGCTACTATTGCGGAATTTGCATTAGATACTGTTAATACAGTTGGTATCAAAGAGAGTAAATTAGAAAATGGATTTCAGATATATCCTAACCCGTTCAGTGAACAGATTATTATCCGTTCGGAAAAACACAATGAACCGATTGAGAGTGTAGCTCTTTTTGATTGTACAGGAAATATCATTTTTGAAAAACGAATTGATAATCTTGCTACAACTGTATTCATGCCAGCAACACTGCACGAAGGAATTTACTTTATTAAAGTGTTTACATCCGATCATTCATTTGTAAAAAAAATTATAAGACAATAAAACATGGTCAAACAAATTCAATTAGTCCTCATTCTCACCTTTTTTCTGCTCTGTACGCAGAAGGGGTTAGGTCAGTTTACGTTAGCTGAAATAGGTGTGAATGGACTAACATGCTCACAATGCTCCAGGAGCGTTGAAATGAGCCTTCTTAAATTAGATTTTGTCAAAGAAGTCCAAATGAACCTTGAAAATACCAATGGCAAAATCATTTTCAAAAAAGGTGTTGAAGTCAATCTGAAGAAAATTGCTAAAGCTGTTACTGATGCTGGGTTTTCGGTTGGCTATTTACGTGTAGCTTACTCATTCAATAACCTCGACATCTCCAACCCAGCTTCACTCACAAATGCAAGCGGGCAATTTTGTTTTGTAAATACAGAATTGAAAACATTACATGGGGAGATATTGCTAACAGTGATCAATAAAGAGTTTATGCCTTACCAGGAATACAAAAAATGGAAAGAACTGATAAAGAAAAGTTGTACTGAAGTAAAAAAGGAAAGCTATTACGTGAGTTTTCAATACCAGGATAAAAAATGATAGAAAAAAATACATTTCAGGTGAATGTTATTAATCTTTGTCAAAAACAATGGATAATTATTCTTTGCGTTGTGTTTACATCTGCTTTTTCATTCTCACTAAAGGCCCAGGAACTTTTTCCACATAATGAACCAGCCAGTAATGTTCCCAAAGGAGTTATAGGTATCAGACCTTTTTACAAAACTTATCCTGAAGTAAATTTAAAGAGACAAATGTTTGCGTTGCGGCTGATGTATGGCTTACTGCCTAAGTTAACCATCATGGGAACTATCAGCGTAACCAACCATCATGGAAAAGACCTGCCTCCAAACCTGGTCACTCATACACATAATGGCAACCAAACAACGTACTTTACAAACACTATTCAAAGAGGCGTTGTTTATCCTTATACATTCAGTGGCGTTTATTTATACGCCAAGTATCGCTTTCTTACAGTCGATAGAAAAAATCAGCATTTCCGCATGGCTCTATATGCTGACTGGTCAAATGTAGGTGTGCCACATGATGAATCTGAACCGAATTTAATGGATGATACCAAAGGTTATGGTGGTGGGTTAATTGCCACTTTTCTCAAAAATCATTTTGCTGCATCATTTACCGGAGGTTTTGTAGTTCCAAAATATTACGAGGGTTTTTCACCGGACATTGGAGGACAGAAAGTGCCTACCAGGATAGACTACGGTAGAGCAGCTATTTACAATTTATCATTTGGCTACCTGGTTTATCCAAAAAAGTATGCTGACTACAGTCAAACCAACATTAACCTTTATGTAGAGTTTATTGGTAAATCTTATGAAGCCGCTAAAGTCACTCAGTTCGGATACGTAAACGTACCGATACAAACGCCTTTACTGGATAAAGGAAACTACGTAGAGATCCATCCATCTGTACAGGCAATATTTGATTCTAACTTCAGAGTTGATTTATCGGTCGGTCTTCCTTTGATTAAACGCTCATACGCACGATTTTATCCCGTTTATTATATCGCTGTTCAACGATACCTGTTCCCAAAACCGAAGAAAGCGCTGTTAAAAAATCATAAATCAAAAATAAAGACATTGGATGAATAGGTTTTTATTTATAGTCGCACTATTGGGCATTTTGCTGCAAAATTTTGGCAAGGTGTACATCCTGCTGCGCTTTCAAATGAACCAAGCCTATATTGCTAAAAACCTTTGTATCAAAAAAGATGAGCCTGATAATTGTTGTAAAGGACATTGCTACTTAAACAAGCAGTTGGAAGAAGAAGACCAAAAGGAAAAATCTCCTGCATCAACCGGAATAAAGGACAAAGAAGAAATTCAGTACTGTCAAATCAATCAGTCGTTCATTTTTTATTCATCATCATTCATAGAAATAAAAACACCTTATTGCCCTTATATATCTGAGGGTATCGGATTAACCATTTTTCGGCCTCCCAAAGTTTGAGCAATGTATATGATTTTATTATAGATAACCATTATCAAACTAAAAATTAATTAATGAAAAAATATTTATTAGTTGTTAGCGCATTGACATTTATCGCTAACAACATGTTCAGCCAATGCGCTTGTTGTGCTGGCGCAGGTTCAGCATTAAACAGCGATAATTCAAATGGAGTATTTACGCTAAACAAAAAGCAATTTTCTATCGAAGCCACCGGTGACTACAGAACTATTATGATAGATGAAGGAGCCGGGCATCACAACATCGGAAGTGATACAGTAGCGGCAGAAGAAACCCCATTAACAAGTATCTTTTTAAGTTCACTTGGTGTAAAATATGGCTTAACTAATCGTATTACTCTATCAGCTATTCTGCCTTATGCCATACTCAATACAAAAAAGGGAAGTGATAATGGACTAGGTGATCTGATGTTTATCGGCACCTTTAACGTGATTAGAAAAAATACTTTTAACCTAGCGGTATCAGCAGGTGTTGAATTTCCTACGGGTGTTGAGAAAGGTTCAGCATTTGATGAAACAACGGTTGTAGTAGGTTCAGGTTCTTATGATCCTATACTGAGTGTTGCAGCTTCTAAAAGATGGAATAAACTTACATTAATTGGTAGTGCTTTTCATCGTCAAACAACCAAAGGATTTGAGAACACGACTTACAGTAGCGTATCGCTTCAAAACCTGATTTTGTCCTATACCATCAAAGGACATGGCAATTCCTGCGTAGCAGACAGTGTATGTTTAAAACACAAATTTAACTGGAACATTACCGGAGGTTATTACGGAGAGTGGTTAGGTCAGATTAAAAAAGAAGATGAAACAGATCCTAATTCAGGCTATTATATTGGTTTTGCTACGTTGGGAACAAATGTTTCTATCAATAACTGGAGCTTTCCATTGACCATTTCTTATCCATTAATTCAACAAATGAACGGAGATCAGAATATGGCTGGATATAGAATACGTTTAGGAATTGCAAAGAAGTTTTAGTAACCATAAAGCCCTGCTGAATGGCAGGGCTTTATTTAATTGATATGATATGAAACAACCGCTACTTATCGTAATTATTTCGATTTTGTTAATTGCCTCGTGCAAAAAAAATGATACGGGAGGAACAGCATCAGTAACCATCACATCAACGCATCACGGTAAAAAGATTCCTCTCACTAACGTTTATATAAAATATGGTGCAAAGGAGTTTCCGGGATTGGATGTTAATTCTTATAGTGCAGTGCAAGCAAGCGATTTGGATGCAAAAACAAGCTTTGAAAATTTAAGACAAGGAGATTACTACTTCTATGGTGTTGGTTATGACAGTGCCATTCAAGCTCCTGTAAGAGGTGGTATTGGAGTAAGCATCAAATGGAAAGAACGGAAAAATAAAATAGAAATGGAATTACCAATAACTGAATAATCTACTCACATGGCTAAACTTATACAATACAAGTTTGCAATACTATTCATCTTAATGACATTAATAATGAGTATTATTTATTCCTGTACAAAAGCAAAAGGGGAACTTGACCTGACCAGAAAAGGTTACCCGCAGGGAGTTGCAAAAATCCTTATTAATAAATGTTCTACTACTGGTTGCCACAATGATGCAAGCAAGGATGCTGCCGGAGGTATCTCATTCAGTTCATGGGATAAGATGTTTGAAGGTAGTAGAGGTGGAGCTGTTGTGGTTCCTTATCGTCCGGATTTAAGTACATTGATTTACTATGTAAACTCTTACAATGAATATGGAACAATACAGCTCAATCCTAAAATGCCTTTAAATAGGTCAGCACTTACCAGGGATGAAGTAAAAATTCTGTATGACTGGATATTAAGCGGTGCGCCCAATGCGGATGAAGTAGTCAAGTTTTCTGATAACGCTAACAGAAAAAAATTCTACGTTGCCAATCAGGGGTGTGATTTAGTAACGGTCTTTGATGCTCAATCCATGCTGGCCATGCGTTACGTATCAGTGGGAACAAGCCCATCTATAGAAGCACCTCACATGATAAAAGTTGCACCTAATAATAAATTTTGGTGCGTGTCTTATATTGCTGGCTCGTCCTTTCAAAAATACAGTACAACCGATAATTCGCTTCTCGGCCAGGTTAATCTCGGATTTGGTTCCTGGAACACGTTTGTAATTACCAAAGATTCAGAAAAGGCGTATGTGATAGATTGGAGTAATAACGGAAAAGTTGCTATTGTAGATTTGATAAATATGACATCCACAATTGCAAGTGGTTTCATCTATCCACACGGTTCTGCCTTAAATAAAACCACTGACGATACGTTGTATGTTACATCACAGTTGGGAAATTTCATATATAAAATGCCAGTGAATGATTTTGGAAACACGGTGCAAATTTCGTTAGATGCCAATTTTCCTAATAGTACGTCTTCATTAGATCCACATGAAATTTCGTTTTCACCTGATGGAACAAAATATTTTGTGAGCTGTCAGAAAAGTAATGAAATAAGGGTGATAAAAACATTTAACGATAGCTTACTAGCAGTTATTCCTGTAGGCGACTTCCCGCAAGAAATGGCTATTTCTCCTTCAAAAAATTACCTATTTATTTCTTGTATGGAAGATATGACATCTTTTGGAAGTACTAAGAGAGGATCTATTCATGTTATTGATATGAATACTCACTCTGTTATAAAGAAAATATACAGTGGTCATCAACCGCACGGTATAATGGTCGATGAACAGAACGGTAGAGTCTATGTTACAAACAGAAATGTTACAACAGATGGTCCAGCTCCACACCATGCCTCGTTATGCTACGGCAGGAATGGCTATGTCACAGCCATAGATTTAAACTCATTGCAATTAATACCTGGATATAAAGCGGAAGTATCTGCTGATCCTTACGGATATGCTATTACCCATTAATCCTAAAATTTAGAAAAATGTCAATACTAATACCTACAAATTGCGAACTACATGATTTTCCTCATTCAACTATGTGGATGAATAACGGTATTGTATTTAGTAAATTTAAGAAAGAACTTATAATTGATTTAGATCTTGCCAAACAAATGGTTGATGACCGGATTTTAATATCGAATGGCATTGTACGGCCATATCTTATTGATATAAGTAACTTATTTAGTATAGATAAAGAGGGGAGGAATTATTTAGCTGGCCCTGGCTGTGACCTAATAAGCGCTGGAGCAATTTATACTAAAAATAAACTCTTAGCTTTTATCGGTAATATATTTATATCACTTGACAATCCAACAATTCCATGCAAAGTATTTAGTAGTGAGAAAGCTGCTGTTGCATGGTTAGAACTTTATAAAGGCACGAATTAATTTCCATGTCAATTCCTATTTCTTAAATTGAAAGATAAATCTATTATTCTACAAATTCCGGCAAATAATTCTTAAAGGCTTGCTCTTTTTCATATTCAAGCACTTTTTCAATATCCTTTAAATCTTGTGCATCAATAATTACTGCCACTTCAATGTCCCCTTCCGTAATGCTAGTATCAAATTGCAACTTCAAAGCTCTCATGTAATCACGTTTTGCCAAATCAAAGTTTCCCATATTAAAATGGCAATTGCTCTTTAAATAATAGGCACTTGCATCAGTGGGCGTAGTTTCTATAATCAATTTGAAATCGCTTATCGCCTGATCATATTTCTCTGCAAGACTGTATAACATACCTCGAATACGTATAATCTCAATATTATAAGGTTCCTGTTTCAACCTTTCATTGCATGAATCTAAAAATCCGCAGATCATTTTTTGCCTCGCTATAATTCTCCTCATAATCTGTATTAAAAAAGTTACTTATAATTATTGATATATCGCAAACGCTATTCCAACCAAAATGTCCTTATACTTACTCTAACAGTATTGAAAATACTTTTCTGAAAACCTTTTTCAAGTAAAAGTGTAAAAATCAACAAGTTTACTGGAAAAACTGTAGGTAAAAAGACGGATACTAACATACTTATTTTGTATGGATTTTTTGTAAAAATGCCGTTAAATCTTTCATGCGTAAGGTTTACAATCATTTCGAATATGAAAACATCAAAAAACACTATGAGTGTGATATTTAAACTGATAAATACCATTATTCTGTTAATTGAAGGAATCATTTCCGCTATTTTTATTAATTGTTGACAAAATAAAAGGGGTATGCACTGGCAGGTACATACCCCTAAAACTAACAATGGGTGGGCGCGTACCTTACAACACTTACCAAACAGAAGGTTCCGCGAGGACCTGCCCAACAGTAAATGAGAAAGACGCACCCATAGGATGCTCTTCATCATTTGCCTGTTGGTAAAATTTCGCGGATTTTCTGTGTAGGCAAGCGACAATGCGCTATATCTTATTTATTCTTCTTTTTTTACTTCATTAAATTCAGTTAATAATATTTACAAATTTAAGAAACTCTCAATGCTTTTGAAAATTCCTAATCCTCTGCTTTGACAGCCAATGTATTTTCATCTTTTTGCCTTCTGAAATTCACAATTTTCATTAATCCTTCATCCAACATTTTTCGTTTAATAAAGTTTTTTTGATAGTTTATAGTGGTACTCAAATTTGAATGTCTGTATAGATCTTGAAGAACTTCCGGTGGAATATTTCCTTTGGATATATTTCCAAATGTATGTCGTGAAATATGAAGACTTATATCTTTTTCAATTTTAGCAGCGGCAACAAGAATTGAGAGGTCTTCGTTGACTTTCTTGTTCGCAGTCCTGATTTTTGTGTGAATATCTTTAGGATTAGCTTTTGCTTTCTTTAATTCCGGAAAAACATAATCATCATCTGACTTTTTATAAAGTAAGTAACTTTCTAAAATTTGCTCGACTTGTGGAGGAATAGGAACGTCAACAGGTTTTGAGTTCTTACCAATTACATAGTAATACCTTCCATTCTTAAAATCCGACCACTTAGTTTTAAAAGTATCTGCGGTACGAAGCCCAGCAAAATTAAATGAAAATAGAAATATATTTCTTGCATGAGATAAATCTTTTAACCGTTTTGGAATATCCTTAACATACTTCTTTCCCCTTTTCAACTCGGTTACAACATCAATATTGTTTTCATCTATTTTAATACTTTCGAGCGTTTCCAGTTCGTTCTCGTCCAGTCCAATTTTCATACTTTCGCCTGGTTTAAATTGTACCTGGGTTTTTCCCTTTCCAAAAGGATAATCCTTCTCATCAATCAAACGTTTTTCAATTGCTTTGTTATATACTATTCTAACAACGTTCAGATGATTATATATAGTGGTTTTACTTTTACCCAGACTCTTTAAATAAAGGTCATAATCCTTTAGAATAGTTCCTGTGATTAATTTTACATTTATATCTCTCTTAATTTCTTCTTCCTTTTTTTTATTATTAGGTTGTTGTTTCTCCGTTTGATCTTTTTCAGTTACAGATATACCTAATCCTTTTTTTTCAAGGAACATTCTAAATTTTTTAAATTTAGGCTTGTCCGCTACATGCTGATTTATTTTACCTGAAGATAGTTTTCCATCTAAATATTCTTTTGCCAGCTTATTAAAAGATACAAAAGCAAAACCACCACCTAGAATTAAATCTTTGAGCTGCGAAGCAGATAAGTCTTGATCTTTATTTTCTGCATCTAGTATTACCTGTTCTGCGTCTGAAAATTTATTGTTTAAAAGAATATTCAGCCTCCTGGAATTAGGATAGTTCTTTTTTACAGTTGAAGATTCTTCATCCCATTGATCTTCTGATATAAAGTTTTTAAGAAAGATGTAGGAGCGCTCACCATTCTTTGTAATCCTAATCGCAAGCGGAGCTTTACCGCCCTTTTTTTCCTTACTCTTATATCGTATAATTTTTATATTTGCTCCCATATGCTAATATTTGATAATTAAGTATATAGCAAATTTAATAAAAAAAATTAAGTGGTTACATATAGGTTACATATTTATAAGTTTTACTGGGTTTTATGAGGTTTTATAAAACCTAGTAAAATCAGCTACTTAGCCGACGAATAGGGCTTTTTGAGCATTATTGAGGAGGCTATTAACAGGACTTAAAATCCTGTGTCTTCGCGGACGTACGGGTTCAAGTCCCGTCTGGGGTACAAATACCTTAAACATTACGGAGAATTATACAAAAAGCCTTTCATGAAAATGAGAGGCTTTTTTGTTTTAAGATGGCTTCTGTTTATATTTTATATTGGAAGTTGTAAATATCCAGCGCTAAGATTTAATCAGCACATAAATCAAGAATTTTCAATGAGCTTTACTGCGACTGAGTAAAACATTTGCGCTATCGCAAATATTTACGCTACTGTTTATCGCCTTATCAGTAATCCTGCATGAACAGCCCAAGCCTATTGTGGGTAAACAATTATTTGCTAGTGAAATCCAGCCTGTACAGGGTGGAAATGGTGTGTCTAAATTAGAGCTCGCAAGAACAATTGGTGTTGTTGGGTCCGGGTCTCCTTGAGACAGTGGCACACAATTATCGAATAACCAATAACAGTCGTGTGGTCTTTTAATCCATATCCACGAAGTACCATTCCATTCAACAAAGTATGATGGAGTTAAACTGGATTGTCCACAATCAGGCTCATTAGTGTACTCCATACAATCTATAACACCTTTTTTAAATTGAGGCTTGCCATTTACCAGGCCATTGTTTATATAATACCCAACGGAGACTGATTCACCACACGCACTACTAACAAATATCGAATCAACCTGACCATAAGTTGTATTTACTAATGCAAGCAGTACTGTGGTCAAAAATAAAATAGCTCTATTCATGTTTTTTAATAAACTATTGTTTTATCACTCTCCAACTTATTGTTCTGTCATTAGTTTGAAGCATTATAAAATAGGTTCCATTCTCTAAAGTGCTTAAGTCAATTGAACTAGCAGCCGCATAAGCTTTGCTGTAAACTTCCATACCTAGTATGTTCATCACCCTAATATTGGTAGGTATAATAGCGCTCCCCTCAATGCTTAATAATAAAGTCCATACTCGGGTTAGGAAATAGGCGAATGTTACTCGACAATGCCGCCTCGCTTAAACCAGTTAGGCTAAACAACAAGTGTAAAGATGTTATACTGTCTCATCCAATTATGTTATTGAGTGTATCAAATAATCCCCGGAAGGTTACTTAAATGTGTTACTCTAACAAAATCTTTTTACTTACACACTCGTGCTTACTTGTAATTGTTAGGGTATAATAACCTTTAGGCAAACGACTTAAATCCAGCTGTTGATTTCGGTTATTGTTATTACTACTATACACCTCTTGTCCCATAATATTAATTATGCGCATGTTATTAATTTCAATATTGGGGTTATCAATAATAATATTTAACACACCCGTACTTGGGTTAGGGTATACCGTTGTATTAGCACTAAGCAAAGGAGTGTTAATACCAGTGGTTAATGGGGCAAAGGTGATACTAAGTTTACACACACTATCACACCCAAATACGTTCACTAAAGTATCAGCATAATCCCCGTCAACAAATAATGAATCGTTATGCCAGTAATATGCCGTGTTGGTGGTTACAATAGTATCTGCACTTTGGTTTGCACAACTATAATTTGTTACATGTGAAGTATCTGCCATATAAAATGTACTAAACTTAGTTACCGGAAATTTCACTTCCCACTGGTGGTGGATTGTTGACCAATTGGCTGTTAACGGCGAGTGATTAATCGGTTGTTTGCTTCCTATTTTTGTAGTATGTAATTGTAAAACACCAACCTTCATCGTTTTGTTTACGCTTGTATCGTTCGTTAATGTAAAAGTTGGTGCCACGCTGGCATTATATTTTTGAATATCCTGATAAGTAAAATTCAACTGCACATTAGCCAAGGCACTATCGGGCGATTGTGTTCTTACCTCGGTAACGCGCCCTACAAATTTATCAGCATTAAAAGTGGCAATGGTTGGATATACTGTTTGCGTTGCTATAGTATTACCTAATACAGTACCACCAGGCGAATCTTGTATAGTTAACATTTGAAAACAATCGCTGGTATTGGAATAATTTACAGTTAAACCATCCGCCTGGTTTACAACATCTGAACTTGTTGCGCCAACGGTATTACTAACTGGTCCTGGAGGCACTATTGAAAAACCTACAGTAGTTGTATGGATACCTGTTGAATTTTGTGTTGTAATAGTATGAGTTGTATATGCCACTGTTGAAGTGGCTGTTCCTGTAATTTTACCATGAAGAAAATCAAAGTGTAACCCGGTAGGTAAAGCAGGAGTAATATTGTAAAATGTCATCGTTACACGTACTACATTATTCCCGCCACTGTTTGCTACCCATATGACTGGTACAGTGCCGCCACGGCTAACATAAACCATCCCCATTGGATTGCGTAAATGTAACAATGGTACTGTATCTGTGTGATGTGTAATTACAGTACCATTACCAGTTGGAATACTACTACGATCAATCCATGAAACAGAGGTTGATTTATCTGAGGTTATGTAAAATGAATTAGTTGCAGGGTTATTATTAATCATAGTATCTAAATCAATCGAAAAATAGTTGTTTGGTCCACGAAGGCTATCTACAGGGTAATAATTATTATCACTGGCATTACGGGCTAAAATGGCTTTATTACCTGCATCTGCTAAATATAATTGCCCATTACTGCCAAATACCATACTGGTTGGTTTAAAAAAGGAGTATTGATTATTACTTGGCTGTGGTAAATTGGTGACTGTTTTGGGGTTAGCAGTACTTGTTGTATCAATAAAATCTATATACGGCCCTAAAGTGTCTGCAACATATAATCCGCCCGGACCAATAGCCATAGTTGATATACTGTTTATTTGATAAGGTGCTAAATTAAACATGCCATTATCAAGGCCTTGCGCGTTAAAACGAACAACTGTTTTCATCGCTGGATTTTGAAAATCTGGTACGGCCATATACAGTCGGTTTTGATCATCTGCTGCAATGGCAGTAACATTTTGATAACCCATGCTATTATAAGTAAACTGCCAGTTGCCATTAAAATCATAAAACATAACGCTATCAGCGGCACTAAGCACAAATACCCCGTTTTTATTGCGACAAATAGCTTTGGGTGCTGGTACACTAATACTTGAGTCAACCAATAGAGTAAAGCCAACTTCGCTACCCGTAACTGCCGGTTGGTAATTGGCTGTTGTGCCTAAACACATACTGGCTGGTAAATTATAGTTTGGCACGGGGGGGGTTTGTGGTACAGATTGTATTTTACGAATACTATTGTTGCCTCCGTCCGCTACATAAAGATTACCTGTTGCATCGATGCATATTCCCAATGGCCATTGAAATTTTGCAGCCGTTCCTATAGCATCTATATATCCATCATCAGATCCAGCAATGGTACTAACCACACCGGCCGGTGTTATTTTTCGGATTCGTCGATTAAAGGAATCTGCTACATATAAATTTCCTGAAGCATCAATGCATATTCCGCGTGGAGCAAAAAAACTTGCGGCTGTCCCTATGCCATCCGTTTGTCCAGATATACCCGATCCGGCAAGAGTAGTAACCACGCCAGCAGCTGTTATTTTTCGAATTTTGTTCTGATCTGTCACATAAATATTCCCTGCCCCATCGGCACATATTCCCATTCCAGGGTAGCTAAAACTTGCGGCTGTCCCTATGCCATCCGTTTGTCCAAGTATACCAGATCCGGCAAGAGTAGTAACCACGCCAGCAGCTGTTATTTTTCGAATTTTATTATTTACCTCGTCAGCTACATAAAAATTGCCTGCTGCATCAATGCAAATTCCTGATGGACGATTAAAACTTGCGGCTGTACCTACGCCATCTGCCTGCCCAGTTACACCTGAGCCAGCGAATGTAGTAACCACACCGGCTGGTGTTATTTTACGGATTTTATTGTTAGCATCATCCGCTATATAAATATTACCTGCCGCATCTGTACACATTCCCAACGGAAAATTAAAACTTGCTGCTGTCCCTATGCCATTCATTTGCCCAACTATACCAGATCCGGCAAGGGTAGTAACCACACCAGCAGGTGTTATTTTTCTGATTAGGCGATTACCGGAATCCGTTATATATAAATTTCCTGAAGCATCAATACATATGCCATGAGGTTCCCAGAAACTTGCCAATTTACCGGCACCATTAACATTGCCAGTGGTGCCATCACCTGCTAGGGTACTTACCTGCCATACATTTTGTGCCCTGATGCTTACATAAAGCATAGTTATGCAAAAAAATAGTAGTGTTTTTTTCATAATTTTTTAGTTTAATAGGTTAATACAAATTTATTTTTAAACCCAATACAAAATTTGCCATAAAAGACATATTTTCTTTTGTTCTATTCTTATTAATAAAAACAGTTTATTTTTGATTAGTAATGATAACCCGGTTTAAAAAATTTTTATCGAAGTATAAAAAGTATATGTTTAACTACAAGAATGGGTTTTATGTAATTCCCTATCTTGCTAACGATCCTTATCATACACTCGAGAGTTTTAAAAAATTGCCTTTTTTAAAATGGAATGAAGAAGAAAGAAAACTAACTACCAACAGTTTATTTATTGAAGGTGAAGTTTATTACTACGAAATTGAAGAGGGCCTATGGTTGTTAAT
>JACQAK010000028.1 GCA_016194985.1 Bacteroidota bacterium | reverse complement strand
AAAACAGAAAGATCACAATAGCTCCAAAAGCCAAGCACAACCAAAGGAATTGTTGTGTTTCAAAAAATGATTTTTCTTTTTCCACAACAACAGGCTTATCTTCTTTGGCAAGTGCTTTAACTGGCGCTAATTGGGCTTCGGGAAGTAATTGAGGGATTTGTGATACAAAGTTAACCAAATCGTATTCAGGGCGTTTTAAATCTGTATTACCACATTTTAAAGTATAAGTTTGATTCGATTTAAAATCGCACACCAAATAGCTTGCTAATTGCTTGCAATTAATAGCTTCAATTTCTAACACAGGATTATCTTTATTCTCAATTTCAATAAAAAACTCTTTCTCATTTATTTGTGGTATATCAAACAATAATGCATTATCAGATTTTAAATCAAATTCAAATAGTGTTTCGCGGTACTGCTCTGTTTTATTATGCTTCACCTTTTGCTCACGATTAACATATAACACAGCATGACGCATATACAAGCGTGGAGACTTGATTTTAAAGTCAATACGGTTAATTGCCTGATTATTTGAAAATACAAAATGAATTATGGTTTTTTTATGTTTCGCATCTTCTGTGATGGTTCTTGTAAAAGCAACGTCATTCAATTTACCAGCTATTACTGAGTTTTTAAAACAGCCTGCGGAATTTATTTTCAAAGGATGTGCATACCAATCATCTACTGTTAATCTGAAATATTGATAGTTGTTTAAAGGGAAATAGATGCACTTATATTGATTCGTATAAAGCTCATTATAAGCCAAACTCAATTCCTGCAACTCACTAACGCTATACCATTGCTTCATATCGTCGCTTCCTTCAATAGAGCAATACTTATATGCGTCGGAGTTATTTATATTAAAAGCAATGTTGCTGATCTTATCTTTATTTACGTTTCGGATAATTATTTCTGAATAAGAACTTAAATGTTTTTGAGAAACAATTTCGTAAGGTATGAAATCAGATTTGGCTTTTAATAAGGGTTCACTCAAGACTACATAGGGCACTTCCATATTTTTTGAATCGTAGATGCGCATATCGTGCAAATCCGAACTCATGTATTGTTTGTAATCCGGAGTTAATGGGATCTTATATAACGAATCTTTTGAAATTCCCTTAACGATTGTTTCATGTGTAAAGGATTGAGCTAATACAGCTCCGCAACAAGCAATTATAAAAGCAATGCTTAAACCTATCTTTTTCATATCACTAAACATTATCCGTTGTATTCTTCGATTCTTCTTTCTTAATATCATCTAATAATAGAGCCTTAATTTTTTGGTACATAAAGGATATAATTAACAGTACAACACCCAAAATAATAAATGCTACTATTTTACCAGCTTCTGAAGCATCTTTGATATCATAGATAAACAACTTGATAAGAGTAATAGCGATTAATGTCAATGCAACAATCCTGAATGTTTTGTTTGCCTTTTTCATCCCTATAAATAAAAACAAAAAAGCTAAAAGGCCCCATAATATTGGAAATCCGATTTTAATAACATGTGCTTTTGCCATATCATACTCCACATACTTACTTGTTTCTTCTGGATTTATATTAGCAAAAACAGAAGGCAGGGTTATTTTAAAAACATGTAATATAAGTTCGCTGCTACTTAAATATAAAACCGCTACCGACACCAATACGGTGTTTAACACCTTACTAAAAATAATTGTATTTCCAGGTTTTTCAATGGCTTTATGCATCTGGAAAAGCATAAACACAAAGCAGGCAATTGATATATAATGACAGATAAATCCAACCTGAATGTTATCGCCATTCATAATGCTTTCTTTAAACTCTATCAGAGGAAGTGCGGTGAAAAATAACACAAATAATACGGCATTAATGAAATTAATGACATACATTGTTACAGTAGCTGATTTGTTATCTATTGTATTGACAACAAGATTTAACAAGCTGAAATATAATAAATGATACGTGCCTACTATAATGGCAATAACAACACCATAATAAATACGCTCATTTAACTGATAGATCAATTCGAATAACCCAGTAAAATATAACAGTATAACAAAGCCAATACTTAATAGTTTACTATACAGTTGAGGATTAAATGATAGTCCTAGGTATTTAAGAGAATCTGTTTCTTTTCTCAATAATAAAACTACGCTTAATAAAGACAGGGATGAAATAAATCCCGTCATGAATATCCTGTTGAATACTATCACCAGCGGCACTTCATGATAGGATGTATAAACCATTGCCCAATCCATACATAAACTAATTACCATTAAAACAGTAATGATCGCAGATGCAAAACGGTATAAGACGATCCCTGATTTTTGAGAAAGCCATATTAATAATACCGCTTCCAGTGCCCAGAAAACTGTGATGTAATTGCCTTGTAACTGAACAGGTGCTATTAATGTAATGAACGTCAATGTTAAGCCTATCATTAAATACACCAGCTTTTCATCTGATTTGAATTTTTTGTATAGCAGCCAGGAACAGCTTAAATTAAATACCGCCATCAATAAACTAAACACTCCTTTTAATTCAGGATGATAATTCGACAAAATCTGCATGCCAATTCCATAAAACAAAAAGGTATTACTTATTAAAATAGATAAATCCAAAGCACCGAATTTTCGTTTCTCTTTGATATTATTTATGATATTCATTAATACAAATACAACATAAAAAATAGCGGCAAAGATCATGGCGCCTCTGTATGGCGGGTTTGTACCACCAATTACTTTAGTTTGAAGCCAACCAAAATACAAGACCATGGTAAAGACATAGGCCATGATATTAATAAGATGCCATTTTCGAAGATAAGCCAGTACCAGCATCCCAATATCGAGAATCAACACATACGTAAATAGTACCATATAATTTCCTTGCCCCGTGCTTACCATAAATGGTGTGGCAAAACCACCTATTAATGATAAAGCTGCTAACTCTACCCTATCATACAACACCGAGATAAATACACTAAAGGCCGTTATTAATAACATGATAATAAAGGCTGTTGTTTGATTAAATAAATGGTATTGATGAAAGGCAATTCCAATTGTAAAATAAAATATGGCAATACCTCCCGCTACTAATACAGAGCTAAATGCTTTGAATTTTTTGTGCAAACGGTGCGCAAATCCCAATACAATTCCTCCGCATAATATACCAATACCCACACGGGCTATTTCATTGATCCATTCTTTATCAATAGCGTATTTCACAAAAAAGGCTATCCCAATCACCAGTACAGTAATTGCCACTTTGCTCAAAATATTTTCACCAATAAATTTCTCTAAATCGGGATTGTTTTTTCTGAAACCTTCATACCAGCTTTCTTTAGGAACATAAGGTTTTAAAGGTTTTGATTGTGGATCATGAAGAGGCTGAGGAATTTGTACTTCCTGTTTTTTCTCCACTTCTTTTACTGGTTGCTGTATAGTAGTATTGACAGGAATAACGGGCTCTTCGGGCTTTTGAACCGTCACTATTGGTGGCGGCACAACCGGTTGAATTGGTTTTTGAACCTGCTCTACAGTTGTTTCTGTTTTAACCGGATTGGATTGCTGAGACTGAAGAAACTGTATCTTTTTGAGGTATTCCTCAATATTAGATAATTTTCTCTCTAAGTTACTGATCTTAGAGTTTTTGGCAGAATTAAAAATAACTAACAGTAAAATTAAGACTAACAACAAACATATTTCCATATATAGAGGATTTGCTTTATATAAAGGTACACTTTTTAAGAGACAAAAGAAATAACACACAAGACATAAGACTTGTATACATTTCAATAATAAATTTTCAGTCTAACTATATTAGTCTTGTAGTTCCAGCCAACGCATGGTCTTTTCATCTATCTGAGAAGACACCGCAGTGAATTCGTTTGAAAGTTTTTCTATTTCTTTAACATCTGTGATACCGCTGGCCAATAGTTTTTCAATCTCTGCTTTTCTTAATTCTAATTTTGGCAACTCTGCATCCAGTGTTTCTAATTCCTTTTGCTCTTTAAACGAGAGTTTCTTTTTTTCAGCAACAACCGTCTCCGTTGGTGTCTTAGCCATAGCCTCTGTATCTGCTTTGAGTAGTTTCTCTTCGGCTGCTTTTTGTTCTCTGGCCAGTTCTTCAGCATCATCTTCTGTATCATATTTCCATTGACGATATTCGCTATAATTACCTGGAAAATCTTTTACCACGCCATTGCCTTCAAAAGCAAACACGTGATCTACCAATCTATCCAAGAAGTAACGGTCATGTGATACAATTAATACACAGCCCTGAAAGTCTAATAAAAATTGCTCCAGTGTTTGTAGGGTAATAATATCCAGATCATTTGTAGGCTCATCCAGAATTAAAAAGTTAGGATTCTTCACCAACACCGTTAGTAAATACAAACGACGTTTTTCTCCACCACTTAATTTACTAACGTGTCCGTATTGTACTTCGGGCGCAAAATTAAAACGGGTCAATAATCCTGATGCGCTTAAAGACGTGCCATTAGCTAAAGGAATAAATTCGGCAATATCTTTTACTACTTCAATCACTCGTTTATCATCTGCCACCTGTATCCCTTTTTGAGAATAGTACCCAAATACAATGGTATCACCAACTGTTACAGTACCACTATCGGGTGGCTCAATACCCTGTAACATATTAATGAAGGTACTCTTGCCTATTCCATTTGGTCCTACAATTCCTATTTTTTCTCCTTTGATAAATGTATAGGTAAAAGGATTCAATATTTTTTTCTCTCCAAATGCTTTCTGCAAATTACGTACTTCAATAATTTTACTTCCGATACGTTCTACCTTTACACTGAGTTCGATTTTCTTTTCTACACTTTTCTTTCGTGCCTTTGCTTCTACATCATAAAAGGCATCTACACGAGATTTTGATTTAACGGTACGTGCACGAGGTTGTTTACGCACCCACTCCAATTCACGACGATATAAATTTTTTGCCTTCTCCAATTCAGAGGCTTCCATAATTAAGCGCTCTGCCTTTTTCTCCATGTAATAATCAAATTTCCCTTTATACTCGTATAAGGAATGATTATCAATTTCAATGATTCTGTCGCATACTTCATCCAAAAAATAGCGATCATGTGTTACGAGCAAAATACTTTTCTTATAACTACGTAAATACTCTTCCAACCACTCAATTACCGTTACATCCAGATGATTGGTAGGCTCATCCATAATCAGCAGATCCGGTTCATTTAAAATAACCTGTGCCAATGCCAAACGTTTTTTTTGACCTCCGCTTAGGGTGCTTACTTTTTGTGTTAAATCATTCAGTCCTAAGTTAGCGCACACCAACATGATCTGTGTCTCTACATTCCATGCTTCCAGATCATTCATTTTGTTCGTCAGAATGTCTAATTGATTTTCTGTTTTCTCTGTAGGATTGGCGTAATGAGTTTCTACCAGGTGTGTATAATCAATGGCTGTTTTTACCATTTCGCTATCGCCCGCATAAATTGCCTGTTCGATTGTATGATTATCGTCCAAATTGGGCTCCTGACTCAAAAATGAAATACGTAACTCTTTTCTGAAGGTAACTTCGCCGCTATCAGGAATTTCTATGCCCTGAAGGATCTTGAACAATGTGGATTTTCCTGAACCGTTCTTAGCAATCAGTGCTACCTTATCACCATAGTTAATTCCGAAATTGATATTTTTAAAAAGGACTTTATCGCCAAAACTTTTACTTAATTGATTTACTGAAAGAAGATTCATTTATGTTTTATTGTAGAATGTATATATAGTTTGTATTATTAATTACGAATGCACGTATCTGTGTATAATAAATTTTCAGGATCAGATTCGTAATGATTTAATTTTTTAAGTTTTTTTCTAATAAGTAACGTAACTTATCCTTGGTTAAATTAGAGTTGATTTCTCCGTTAACTGTTAATGAAACATTTCCTGTTTGTTCCGACACCGTAATAGCAAGGGCATCTGTAGTTTCTGTTAAACCAACCGCAGCCCTGTGTCTCATCCCGAAATGAGAAGGAAAATTTTCTTTCTCTGTTACTGGTAATACACATCTTGCTGCAATGATTCTATTGTCTTTTATAATAACTGCGCCATCATGCATCGGACTGTTTTTATAGAAGATGTTTTCCAGCATTTTATCGGTCAAGGCCGAATCCACAATTTCGCCGGTATTCACATAAAATTTCAAATCGGATTTACGCGAAACAATGATCAAAGCACCTGTTTTTGTTTCACTCATATTAAAACAAGCATTAATCACTGCATCCTCGTCCAATACAAAACGGGAAGATTCGGCAGATTGACCGGACAGTGCGAATATCGTTTTCCAGTTTCTGTTTTTGATAAACTCGTTGGAACCAATATACAATAAGAATTTTCTAATCTCCTGCTGAAAAACCACCATCACAGCAATTACCCCCACATTGATAAATTTTCCCAGGATAGAGCCCAATAATTTTAGTTCAAATGCCCGTACAATAATCCAAACAATATAAATTAATGCCAACCCGATAAATACATTGACAGCTGCGGTTCCCTTTACCATTTTGTATAACTGGTAAAGCATAATAGCAACTAACAGTATATCGATAGCATCAGTAATGCCAAAAGAAATAAATAGTATGTATAATTGTGATAACACGGCCGTAAAGATACTTTTTTATAAGTTATTTGGGTGTTTTTTTGCGCCAAATCTGGTATAAATAGCTTTTTGAGCTATATTTTAATACCGATGATCAAAACGTCGTCAACCTGTTCTAAATTACCTCTCCAGTTCTCAAACGTTTGATTTAAAATAGCCATTTGTTCTTGCATAGGCAAAGCAGATACCGACAATAACAATTCTTCCAATTGCTTATACTTGAATTTTTTGCCTTTGGCACCACCAAACTGATCGGCATAACCGTCCGTATACAAGTAAATTGTGGCATTGGGATGATAGGGGATTTCGAACAACTTAAACTCGTTTGCTTTTTCCCCTTTTCCCACAGGCATTCTGTCTTTCGGCAAAAGAATAATATCTGTCCCTGAAATTAATACCGGTTCGTTATTAGCCGCCGCATAGGTAATGTTATTGGTTTGTTTATCTATGCAAATCAAAATCCCGTCCATCCCATCTTTCTGCCCTTCATTACTGATAGAACTGATCAGTCTTTTACGAACGTAATTAAAAATCTCATTCGGTTTTTCAATGTTCTTCTCCTTAATGGCTTCACTCAAAAAACCAATGTTCAATAAACTCATAAATGCACCGGGCACACCATGTCCGGTACTATCACAAACAGCCAGATAGAATTTCTGATTATGCTCTGTAGCCCAATAAAAATCACCGCTTACGATATCCTTTGGATTAAATAATACAAAATTATGAGCGGTATTGGCATCAATGAGCTCCTTATTCGCCAATAAGGCTGTTTGGATCCGTTTGGCATAATGTATCGAATCCAGAATTTCTTTTTGATGCTCTTCTACTTTGTGTTTCTGTATTTCTACTTCCTTTTTTTGCTTTACAATGATCGCATTCGCTCTTTTCTGAACTTTTAAGCCTTTAAAAATGAAAAACGCTAATAGAGACACGATCAACAACCCACCAACAATAAAATAAGTGACGATTTTTTGTTGCTTAATGGTTGAAGAAGATAATTTATTTTCGGCCTGCAATAAGGCATTCTCCGTTTCCTTTTTATCAATTTCATAATTCTCCTGAAGATTAGCCATAGATTTGGCTTTGCTATCATTGATTAAAGAATCTTTAATGTTTGAAAATAATAATTGATATTTAAGGGATTCCTTAAAATCATTTTGTTGGGCAAATACATTAGAAAGGTTTTCGTAAGAATTTTTTACCTGCAAGATGATGTCATTTTTCTTTGCAATATCCAATGCTTCGAAATAATATTTCTTTGCCAAATTGTAGTTTGACCGTTTAACAGCAATTTGCCCAAGAATATTTTTACCACCGGATATATGTTCTGTAAAATCATTTTCTTCAGCTACCTTAAGCCCTGTATTTACCGTCTTTTCAGCTAAATCGATTTTATTAAGAAATAAATAAGAGCTTCCCAATTCAATCGTGGTATTTGTAAATTGATAATAATCATTATCTGCCTTCGAAATTTCGAGTGATTTGTTATAGTAGTCGATTCCTTTATCATATTCTTTCAAATCATGATAATTATTCCCGAGGTTATGATAAATGATTGCTTCATTTTCCTTATCTCCATATTTGATACAATCTACCAGAGCCAAATTACAGTAATCAATTGCCTGTTTATATTGTTTCAGATTATAATATACAGTAGCAATATTAATCCGTGATATGTAGATCTTGTCTTTAAGCCCTAACTCTTCTTTGATCTTTAAGGCTTCGAAATGAAAATACAATGCCTTTTCATATATACCCATCACGTCATAACAATTAGCTATATTGTTATACAGCTTAGAAGTAAACTTTTTATTGTTTTCTTTCTTGCAGATCTCTAAGGATTTAAAAAACAAATTGAGTGCTTTCTGATTCTCTCCCTTTTCAAAAAAAGACAAGCCCTTTTGCGACAATGCCTTAACGCGCAATAAGGGGATATCCGTTCGGGATGCAATAGCATTCAATGAGTCAACATAACGATCTTTATCTTCCGTATTCAACATTAACTTTGTTAACGAAAAATAAAGATTGAATCGTGTAGTATCCTGTTGCTCTCTGCTAACCAATCGAAGCAACGAATCTTCTTTGGTATTTTGGGAATAAGTAAGTACTGTAAATAAAAAACAGAATAGTATCAGATAAATTTTAGACATCCGGCTTAGTCCTGATTTTTCAATTTCACCATCGTTAAGATAGTTGCAATTCCCACTGTTTGCCCTGCCTGATCAACAGCATCGTATTTTTCCAATACATCCATGGTGCTTGCATCATAAATATCTACTACCCATTTCACAATACCTACTTTTACTTCTTTACCATTAGCAGCTGTTAACGGTTTATCGTTTTCAATTTTTTCTTTGCAGGTAAATTTCACACCAATGGTCATACCCGGATAAATAGGGCGTGTAAAACGGCACTCATCAATACCATAGTTTAGCAATACAGGTCCTTTTGGCGGGTCAACAAATAAGCCGGCTGCTTTGGATAGAATAAAATATCCGTGAGCTACCGTGCGTTTAAAGATAGTTCCTTCCAGGGCGTCCGGTTCCAAATGCGCATAGAACTTATCTCCGGTTAAGTTGGCAAAGTTTACCAGATCCTCTTCGCTTACTGTATGCGTTGGTGTGATGGTTGTTTCGCCAACTTCCAGATCTTCGAAATATTGACGGAACGGATGCACGTCTTTAATAATCATTTTAGCACCCACCTGATAGCTATTTAAAATAGACGTAATCATGGATGGCGATCCCTGAATAGCTGTGCGTTGTAAGTAATGGAACACGCCTCGTTTTCCACCCATCTCTTCACCACCACCGGCACGGCCCGGGCCTCCATGCACTAACATTGGCATTGGCGAACCATGGCCTGTACTTTCTTTGGCACACTCGGCATTTAATATTAAAATACGTCCATGCATGCACGCCGCACCAATGGTGTATTTACGGGCAACCGTTTCGCTTGCTGTTACAATAGAACTTACCAAACTTCCTTTGCCCATTTTTGCCAACTGAATAGCATCTTCAATCGTTTTGTAAGGGATGATGGTACTAACAGGCCCAAAGGCTTCCACGTTGTGACAATCGGTATTGGTAAATGGTTTATCATTAAAGAAAATGATCGGAGGCATAAAAGCACCTTTATGTTTATCGGCTCCTTTTACTTCAAAGTTTTCGAAATTACCAATGATGATTTTTTGTGTTTTAGAAAGTAATTCTACTTTTTCTTTTACTTCAATGAGTTGTGATTGCCCAGCTAATGAGCCCATGCGAACACCTTCCACATTCGGATCACCGATCACATTTTGCGCCAGGCGTTTGCCTAAAGCAATCTGCACATCTTCTACCATATTCTCAGGCACAATGATACGACGCACGGCCGTACATTTTTGCCCGGCTTTCGTTGTAATTTCTCTGGCTACTTCTTTAATGAAAATATCAAATTCAGGCATAGAAGGCGTTACATCTGTTCCCAGCACACAGCAGTTCAATGAGTCGGCTTCCATATTAAAATGAACCGCCTCCTGCAATAAACGCGGATGTGCTTTCAACATCTTACCGGTTGACGCTGAACCTGTAAAGGTTACCACATCCTGACTTTCTACGTGATCTAAAATTCCGTTTGCACTACCGCAAATTAATTGCAAAGCTCCATCCGGCAATATTTTACTGGCGATAATTTCTTTCACAACTGCTTCCGTTAAATAGGATGTAAGTGCTGCAGGCTTAACAATAGCGGGCACTCCGGCCAACCAGTTCACGGCTACTTTCTCTAACATACCCCATACCGGGAAGTTAAAAGCATTGATATGAATAGCAACACCTTCTTTTGGCACACAAATATGATGACCGATAAAGGTGTTGTTTTTTGATAAACGTGCTACATCGCCCTCATAACAAAAGGTTTCGTTAGGAAACTGACGACGTAAAGAGGCATAGGCAAATAAATTACCAATACCACCTTCAATATCTACCCAGCTATCCACACGGGTAGCACCTGTTGCCCAGGAGATCTTATAGAAATCTTCTTTTTTAGAGATCAGGTGCATAGCCAATGCCTTGAGCATTAAGCCACGTTGATGAAAGGTTAACTTGCGCAAGTTAGGTCCACCAACGGTTCTGGCGTACTCACACATTTTAGCAAAATCCAGTCCTTTGCTACTGGCTGTAGCAACTACATCGCCGGTAATGGCGTTAAATAATTCCTGTCCGTTATCTGCTCCGGCAACCCATTGGCCCAAAGCGTAGTTTTGTAATTTGTTCATAGTAGTAAGAGATAATACGCATTAAATATAAAAAAAATGGGGGAATAAATAGGGATTTTTTATGCTTTAATTGGCTGAAAACCAGATTTTATAATTTGTAAAAATGGGTATATTTATAGGAATAATATTTTTACTATTCAAAATGAACAAAGACATTCAAACTTACCATAAATCCCTTTCATCTGAAGACAAAGCCATTTGTGATGTGTTACACGAAGAAGTTTGCAAGCATTTGCCAAAAGCAGAAAATAAGATCTGGCATGGGCATCCTGTTTGGTTCCTGGAAGAAAATCCTATTGTAGGGTATGATAAATTAAAAGCCGGGGTACGTTTGTTATTTTGGAGTGGCATAAGCTTTGAAGAAGCCCAACTGGTACCGGGCAAAAGCGGCAAGTTTAAAGATGCCTCTGTAACTTATACATCAGTCACACAAATTAATACCAAAGACCTGAAACGTTGGTTGAAGAAAGCCAAAGACATTCAATGGGATTATAAAAACATTGTAAAACGCAAAGGTGTTTTGGAGAGATTGAAATAAAATATCGGTGACTTCGAGAGCCTCAGTCACCGTAAGCCACACTTTAGAAAAAGTTAAACCACTCTCTTCAAAAAGAAAGTCCCGAAAGGCACTAAAGACAGCAAAAAAACTAAACACGCCTTTTTAAAAGAGAGTTTCACTTTAAAGAACATCAGTGCCAGTAGTATCATAAAAGCCACGAATAAAGCGCCATGAATGGATCCCATAGGACGAATATACTGAGGTATATGAAACAGGTATTTTAAAGGCATGGCAATAAACACTAACAACAAATAGCTATAGCCCTCTATTTTTCCTACTATTAAAAACCATTTAGTGATTGTGGTGTTTTCCATGTGTTATAAATGTACAATAAAATAACTAACGACCAGAATTTTGTCAGTTCCAAAGTAATTAAGAACGGAAGTGCGGTTCATAATGCTTTTTTCTTTCGCACGATCTCGGCAAAAAATCCAACGAACTTTTTCCATTCTCGAAGTGACATGTGGCCGTCACCCTATCCGCCAGTTGGAAGATCAGGGCCTCATGAGATGCTGAAACAAGTTCAGCATGACTTCGACATTTCAACCTTTTTTCCTGACATAAAATTTGTACAATCTTACATAAATCTTTTCAAAGTCATTAAACTTTTGTAATTTCATTAAGTCCAAGTGTATCAAATCTTTTACGTATGAAACAAAAAATTACTCTTTTTGCTATTGTCCTTTTAAGCTTTTGTGTAAAATCCCAAAACCTCTATTTCCCTCCAACTACAGGCAATGTATGGGACTCTATCTTGCCCTCCAGTTTAAATTATTGCCAGCCAAGAATCGATTCATTGTATAATTACCTTCAAGCAAAAAACACAAAGTCCTTTATTTTATTAAAAGACGGTAAGCGTGTTCTGGAAAAATATTTTGGCACCTACAAGCGTGATTCTATATGGTATTGGGCTTCTGCAAGCAAGAGCTTAGCCAGTTTCATTACGGGTATTGCCCAACAAAAAGGCTATATCAATATTAATAACACCGCCTCCCAATATTTAGGTGCAGGCTGGACAAGCGCTCCTACAGCCAAAGAAAATTTAATCACCATTAAACATTTAATTACCATGACCAGTGGTTTGAATGATGCACCTGCCAGCCCTTGCACAAATGAAGATACCGCAAAAACCTGCTTAACCTATTTGGCAGATGCAGGAACGCGTTGGGCATATCACACCGGAGCTTATCGCAAAGTACAGGATGTGGTGAGCAATGCCGTTGGGCAAAATTATAACCTCATCACCAATAACTGGATCGAAGCTAAAACAGGCATGAGTGGTACCTGGGTGCAACAGGTATATTACAGCAAAGCCAGAGATATGGCCCGCTTTGGTCTTCTGAATTTAAATAAAGGCATCTGGAATACCGATACGTTATTGAAAGATACGAGCTATTTCAGAGCCATGACAAACACCTCACAAAATTTAAATTTAGCGTATGGTTATTTATGGTGGCTCAATGGCAAGGCTAGTGGTATGGCACCGGGCTATCAGATCGTGTTCCCCGGACCATTAATGAGTAACGCACCCAACGATATGTATGCGGCCTTAGGAAAAAATGATCAAAAGATATATGTGGTACCTAGTAAGAATCTTGTAGTGGTAAGACAAGGTAACACTGCCGGTGGTTTCAGTTTAGCGGCCTCTGCCTTTGATAATGTGTTATGGGATTATATTAATAAATTAGATTGCAGCGTTACATCTGTTAAAGATAATTGGGCAGAGCCCTCTTATCGCATCTACCCAAATCCTGTAACAGATGTGCTAACGGTAGAAAATCCTTCATTGATCATTTCTACTATTAAACTATATGATATTTTCGGGGCGCTTGTTTATGAGGATAATCCTATTTCAGAAACAACCCTGATACATCTTGATTTTTCTCAGTTCAGCAAAGGACTTTATGTTGTTGAGATAGAGAATTTAAACAAAAGCAGCTCCCGTTATAAATTAATGAAATATTAGGGCAGGGATTCCTCTTAATTTGTTTTAACTTGCGTGGAATTTAAATCCCGTTCTATGACCTCGCCACACCACTATAAAACAGCCGAAGAAGCCTTGCAATTGGTTCAATCCAATCATCGTGTGTTCTTGCATGGTAGCGCCGCTACACCCATTCGTTTAATTAATGCGTTAATTGAACAAAAACACCGTTTGAAAAACGTAGAGTTAATAAGCATCACACAGCAAGGAGTAGATTTAAACAGCCATGAATTAGAAGGCCATTTTTTTATTAATTCATTATTTGTTTCCAAATCCAACCGGGAAGCCGTTAATAGCAATACCGGAGATTATGTTCCCGTATTTTTAAGTGAAATTCCTCTCTTGTTTACGCGACATATCCTGCCATTGGATGTGGCGATCATTCAAGTATCCCCACCGGATAAACATGGTTATTGTTCCTTAGGAACATCCATCGATATTGCCCGCTCGGCAATCGAAACAGCCAGGATTGTTATTGCCCAGGTAAATCCACGCATGCCAAGGGTACACGGGGATGGCTTTGTTCCGTTTAGCAGATTTGATGCAGCCGTATGGGTAGACGAACCCTTACCTGAGATTAATTACTCTAATGGTTCCAGCGAAGTAACGGATAAAATAGGCCGGCTGGTCGCTGATCTGGTAGAAGATGGCGCTACATTACAACTTGGGATCGGTACTATCCCCGATTCTGTTTTAAAAAATTTAACCAATCACAAAAATTTAGGTCTGCATACCGAAATGTTCTCGGATGGCGCCATTCCCTTAATTAAAAACGGAACGATCAATAACAGCTTAAAGAAAAAAGTAAACGGCTATTGTGTTACCTCTTTTTTATTTGGCACCAAAGCACTCTATGATTTTGCGGATGACAATCCCATTATCAAAGCATTGGAAGTAGATTATGTGAACGACCCACGCATTCTGAGTTTAAACCCAAAAGTTACCGCTATTAATAGCGCCATTGAAATTGATTTAACAGGTCAGGTTTGTTCTGATTCTATCGGTACCTATCAATATTCAGGTATTGGCGGACAAATGGATTTTATAAGAGGAGCGGCACTTTCGGAAGGCGGTAAACCAATCATTGCAATGCCTTCTGTAACAGGAAAAGGCGTTTCGCGTATTGTACCGTTCTTAAAACAAGGAGCAGGTGTAGTTACCACCAGAGGACACATTCATTGGGTAGTTACCGAATACGGTGCGGTGAATTTATTTGGAATGAATATGGAACAACGTGCCAAAGAATTAATTAAAATTGCACATCCAACTCACAGAGAAGAGTTGGAAAAACAAGCATACGAGCGATTTAAATAAACATGCAACAGAACATTGGAATAGCTTTATCAGGAGGAGGTGCCAGAGGTATTGCTCATTTAGGAATTTTAAAAGCACTGGAAGAATTCGGTGTTAAGCCTTCTGTTATATCAGGTACAAGTGCCGGAGCCATAGCAGGTGCATTCTATGCAGGAGGTTATTCTCTTATCGAAATAAAAGATATCATAGAAAAAGGTGATTTCTTTAATTTATCAAATATCCTTATCAAAAAACAAGGCTTATTTAATATGAAAGGATTTGAAAAGATATACCAGGTTTATTTCCCGGATAACTCCTTCGATCATTTAAATATCCCATTGTATGTAACGGCTACCGATATTTTAAAAGGAACATCTGCCTGTTTTTCTTCCGGAAATTTATCGCAGGCTTTAATGGCATCCTCCTGCATTCCGATTGTATTTCAACCTATACAGTTTGATAATACCTACTATGTAGATGGAGGTGTTTTAAATAATTTTCCGGTGGAACCTTTAATAAACCGTTGTGATATCATTATCGGAAGTCACGTCAATTCTATTAAAACAGAAGTCACCGAAATACATATGTCCAACATCGTTGACCGTTGCTTCCATTTAGCGATGAGTAATTCGGTAAGAGATAAAATACATCACTGTCAACTATTTATTGAGCCGCCAAACATGAGTCAGTTCAGTATATTTGATGTAAAAAAATCTGACCAGATCTTTGAATATGGTTATAATTATGCTTTGACTCTGGAAAAGGAAATAAAACAACTTATTCTTCCACTTCAATAACAATAGGAGCAATAATAAATTTCTCGATCAGTTTTTCGATTTTCGGAGTCAGGTCATTGGTAAATACCAAATGCTGACATTTAGGTAAGCTTAAAGCCAATCTGTCTATCTGTCCCTGTAAGCCATGCTTAATAATCATTTCTGCATCGTCAATCACAAATAGTTTTATTTTATTCAGGTTGAAATTTTTACGAAAGTAAATTTCCAACACCCGTTTTGCAGTACCAATCACGATGTCTGTCCCAAAATAAATGGCCTCTGTTTGTGCATCTATTTTTCCTCCTTCAAAAACAACTTCCGCTCTTAAATCGGTATTTTTAGAAAATAACCGAAACTGATCTTTCATCTCCAGCGCTTTTATTTCATCCGACACAATAATTAAAGCGCGGGGTGCATCTTCAAAGGCCATTCCTAATTTTTGAATAGCGCTCATCATAATGGTGGAGCTTTTACCAGAGCCATTTGGCCCTATAGCAATCACATCAGCTCCTCCGTTAATTTTAGGGATACATTTTTTTTGTAATTCTTTAGGTTCTTCGAACCCGTTTTCTAATAAAGCTGATGATAATTTTTTATGAAGTTTTTCTTTGAACATAGCTTTGATTATCGTTTAATTCCTTTTTGATTTAATGCTGCCTGATAAGCTGCTGCATTTTTCATATGTACTTTATAATCGTTGGTAAAGTTAGAATACCCGCTGAAATCTGACTTAGCACAAAAGTACGTATAATTATGCCTGCTATAATTTAAAACCGCGTCAATAGACGAAGGATTTACCAAACAAATAGGCCCCGGCGGCAATCCTTTGTAGCGATAGGTATTATAGGGCGAGTCTGTTTCTTTATCCGCAGATAGCACCCGTTGCACATCAAAATTTCCATTTGCAAACACAACCGTTGGATCGGCCTGTAATTTAATATCCTGTTTTAACCGATTGATATACACCCCTGCAATTTTTTGTTGCTCTGTTTTAATACCACTCTCGCTCTGAACAATAGAAGCTATCGTTACCACTTCCGGTATAGAGTAGCCTATGGTCTTTGCCTTATCACGTCTGGCTTTCGTCCATATATCGTTATACGATTTTTCCAATAAGATAAATAAATCACTGATGTGGGTTGTCCAGTTTACTTCATAGGTTTCAGGAACAATAAGCGTCATAAAGTTTTCACCATTCAGTCCATATTCGTCACCCAATATATCATCGTTAGAACAATAGTCTTCTAACTCTGCGTTTTCAATTTCCAGTTTATCCGATACGTAGTCAATAAATTGCTCTTTTGTTCTGATCTGTGAATTAAAAGACAGTTTTACTTTTTCCTGTTTTCCATTAATGATCATCTTGGCAATGGAACGGTTACTCATCTTAGCGTCGATGCGATACTTACCAGAATTAATATGTTCCGGCAGGTCCATTTCTTTTGCCATCCACTCAAAGCTTTCGTGGTCATCAATAATGTTTTGTGAATATAATTCATCCAACACATCATCAAAGGTGGCATTGGTTTTAATATAGATATACGTAAATTTTTTACCATTCAAGTGGACATTACTTTTAAAAATATTTTCGTAAGCCCAGTAACCGGCAAGAGCCAATGTTCCTATAATGGTTAAAACAATAATTTTTTTGAAAGTCCCGCCTTTTTTAGCCATTGTAAAAGAGTTCTTTAACTAACACAAAAATACCCACCGTTAGGGTAAACCAGCCAAAAGCGGGTTTTAATTTTTGGGAAGAGACTTTGTTCGACAACAAACTTCCTATTAAAATACCAACGGCACACACTGCTGAAATAGCTAATAAAATAGGCCATTCGATAACCTGATGTCCAAAATTTCCTGTGAAACCTACCAGCGAATTGATCGCAACAATACATAATGATGTTCCTATCGCCTTTTTAAAACTTAATCGTAAAAAGAAGATCAATACAGGAACAATGATAAATCCGCCACCTGCGCCTACAAATCCGGTAATAAAACCAACGGTAACACCCAGTAAAATAACAAAGGGTAAACCCATCGGACTTTTGGCAAATTCATCCCACTTAACTTCGTTGATACGATTGTATTTACTTTTTCGGATCATGCTCACAGATGAACTTAAAATCAAAAGAGCAAAGACAACCATAATGAGCACATGTTTTGAAACAATAGCATTAAACATATGAATCTCTTCCGGGATAGCCGGCATCACAAATCTTCGCACACAAAATACGGTGGTCATAGATGCCAGAGCAAATTGTAAGATGGCTTCCACACTAATCTCTCCTTTACGCAAATAGGCAATGGCACCTATCAGAGCCGTTAACCCAACAATAAACAAAGAATAGCTGGTTGCCACTTCGGCACTGTAGTACATAATATATACCAATACAGGAACTCCTAAAATAGAGCCGCCGCCGCCTATTAATCCCAGAATGATTCCGATGATTAAAAACGCTATGAATCCTGCTACGATCATTTTGTGTCATGCTGAACTTGTTTCAGCATCTCTGTTCTTTTTATTTCCTAATTTGAGACCCTGAATCAAGTTCAGGGTGACAAAATACAAATGTTACTTAATTATAGTAGATAAAATATTTAGTTCCTTCAATTGCTCATCACTGATCTCACTAGGACTATCGATCATTACGTCACGTCCTGAATTGTTTTTAGGGAAAGCGATAAAGTCTCTGATACTATCGCTGCCACCAAATAAAGAACATAATCTATCGAAACCAAAAGCTAAACCACCATGCGGAGGTGCACCAAATTCAAAGGCATTCATTAAGAATCCAAATTGTTTTTGTGCTTCTTCTTTCGTGAATCCTAATAGGTCAAACATTTGAGCTTGTAATTCTTTATTGTGAATACGGATACTTCCTCCGCCAATCTCCACACCATTAATTACTAAATCATATGCGTTTGCCCTCACAGCACCCGGATTTGTTTTAAGCAATTCAAAATCTTCGGGATTAGGGGAAGTGAAGGGATGATGCTTGGCATGCCATCTTCCGGCTAACGACGCCAATAAATTAGGATCGCCATCATTCCATTCCAGTAACGGGAAATCGATCACCCATAATGCGGAGAATTTTGTTTTATCACGTAATCCCAAACGGGCGCCCATTTCTAAACGCAATTCGCTCATAGCTTTGCGGGTTTTTTCCTCTGCTCCTGCTAACACTAAAATCAGATCTCCCGGTTGTGAGCCGCATGCCACCGACCAGGCTTTTAAATCCTCTTCATTATAAAATTTATCAACGCTTGATTTAATGGTTCCGTCTGCATTATGACGTGCATACACCAATCCGGTTGCTCCAATTTGTGGGCGCTTTGCCCACTCCGTTAATTCATCTAACTGTTTGCGGGTATACTCCGCAGCACCTTTTGCACAAATAGCCACTACTAATTCTGCTTCATCAAATACTTTAAAGTTTTTCCCTGCCACAACACTATTCATCTCTACAAACTTCATTTCAAAACGTGTATCGGGCTTATCATTCCCATAGTACTTCATGGCATCTGCATACGTCATGTGTGGTACAAAAGGCATATCAATATTCTTTACTGCTTTGAATAAGTGGCGCACCAAGCCTTCAAACGTATCCAGAATATCTTTTTGTTCCACAAAGCTCATCTCGCAATCTATTTGAGTAAACTCCGGTTGTCTATCGGCACGAAGATCTTCATCGCGGAAACATTTAACAATTTGATAGTATCTGTCGAAACCTCCTACCATTAATAACTGCTTAAAGGTTTGTGGTGATTGCGGTAAAGCATAAAACTGCCCTGCATTCATACGGCTTGGCACCACAAAGTCGCGTGCTCCTTCGGGTGTGGATTTAATTAATACCGGCGTTTCTACTTCCAGAAAATTTAATTTATCCAGATAGTTACGGGTTTCAATAGCCATACGATGACGAAGCTCCAGATTTTTACGCACTTCATTTCTGCGTAAATCCAGGTAACGGTATTTCATTCGTAACTCATCACCACCATCCGTGTTATCTTCGATTGTAAATGGTGGGGTTACTGATTCATTTAAGATCTTAAATTCTTTTACTAGTATCTCAATTTCTCCTGTAGGGTTATTCTTGTTTTTACTTTCACGTTCAATCACAGTACCAGTAACCTGAATCACAAATTCACGGCTTACGCTGCGTGCACGAACATTCATTTCTTTATCCGTATCATCATTAAACGCTAATTGGGTAATACCATAACGATCTCTCAAATCAATAAATGTCATCCCTCCCAGATCTCTGGATTTTTGAACCCAACCACTTAAGGTTACTTCTTTGTTAATGTCTGATAGTCTTAATTCGCCGCAGGTATGTGTACGTAACATAGTAAAAATTTAAGGCTCTAATTTACCGAAAATTGACGAGATAGAGAAAACAAAAAATCCCTTTCAGAAAACTAAAAGGGATTTTTAAACTTTTATTTATTGTTATTTCTTGGGTATGGCATTGAAGCCTCCTACAATAGTTGTAACAGTACCTCCGGAAACGGATACCGTAAATCCTCCGGTAAGCGCATTACTTGCAAACGCCGAAACTACCAGATTTTCTGAGGCTGCATTCGTATAAGTGGCTGAGCCTTTTAAAAAAGTAAAAGAACCTGCGGTTAAACTTTTCGACCCAACCGAAGTGTTGTTTTGATTTGCCCAGTTTATTTCAAAATAATTCGTATAACCACCTTTAAATGCCCTGAATCCTGTTCCCCATGTACCGGTAGTCCAAAATGATGAATCTGCTGTATTTACAGCCCCTCCGTTTTCTGTCCAGGTAAACGATCCGGAGGCTGCCGGCGTTCCTGTAGTAGAACCGGTGGTTGTTGGAGTTGATTCTTCTTCAGGAGAAGATGTATCCTTTTTTTTACAGCCAATTATAAATAGAGAAGTAAAAGCAATTAATAAACTAGCATTGATAATAATTTTTTTCATAGGTTACATGGATTACGTTGTTTAGACGCAAAAATAAACCTATCATATCAGGATCTCATACCCACCAGAGGGTATTTACAACACATATTCAATGTATTATTTAGAGCTATAAAGCTCTTCTGCCTTTTCCCAATTTACAACGTTCCACCAATTAGCAATGTAATCGGCACGTTTGTTTTGGTATTTCAAATAGTAAGCGTGTTCCCAGATATCCAGTGCCAAAACAGGTTTCCCTTTTTCTGAAGCTACATCCATTAATGGATTATCCTGATTAGGCGTTGTAGTAATTTTTAATTTTCCTTCCTGTTCAATTAGCCAGCACCAACCGCTTCCAAATAGCTTAGTTGATTTTTCAGTGAATTCTTTTTTGAAATCTTCAAATGATTTAAAGTCTCTTGTGATTGATTCAGCAAGCTTTCCGGAAGGTTTGTTGTCTTTTGAACCCGGATTGGCTTTCATTAGTTGCCAGAACAAACTATGGTTGTAATGCCCGCCTCCATTGTTTCGGATGGCTACATCGGCTTTGGAAATTGTTTTAAACGATTCTTCCAACACAAATTTCCCTCCCATGTTTTCTATAGCCTTGTTCAATTTATCCACATAAGCCTGATGATGTTTTGTATGGTGAATCATCATCGTTTGCTCATCAATAACTGGCTCCAAAGCATTGTATTCGTATGGCAAATGAGGCAATGTAAAAGGAACATTCTGAAGACTTTCTCTGCCAAGGGTTTCCAAAGCATGTAACTGCTCGTTACTAACTAATTTGGTAGCAATGCCTGAAAGCCCTAATAATCCTATTTTCTTAAAAAACTCTCTTCTGTCGCTCATGGTGTGTGATTATGTTGATATGCTTTCGATTCGATGACTATCAGAATCGCTCAGGCAGCAATACTTAATTTAAAATTGTATTAACAGCTGATTTTTTTCTACAGCTACGCCTTTGTTAATCGCTATTTTCTTAATGGTACCGTCGGTTGGCGACTTTAATATATTTTCCATTTTCATGGCTTCCAACACAATTAATGCATCTCCTTTTTTCACTTCCTGTCCTTCGCTTACCAGTATATTCAATACCATTCCTGGCATAGGTGCCTTAATATCATTTACTTTTTTAGTTGCTAAATTATCAAGTCCCAGGCTATGTAACAGATCATCGTATTTATCTTTAATATCAAGGGTATATGTAGTATTATTAATTTTAACAACCATTTTTTTCTCTTCAGGAACCTGTTTTACAATTTCCAGATTGTAAGAAACATGGTCTTTTAAAAGATGATAAACCCCTTCTCTTACCTTGATGATATCGGCCGAAAACGCTTGCCCGTTTAGGTTACCTGAAATAGTATTATGATCCTGTTTGTGAAGTTCTGTTTTGAACTCTTTGTTGCCGTTTACTTTAATTGTGTACATATAGCAAATGTAAAGGAAATTAGTGTAAATAAAAATGCCCCGAATTATTTTCGGGGCATTTTACATATTTTTATCAATAAGCTTATTTTTTAATGAATTCGCCCATTTTGTTATCGTAGTTTAAGAAGTACCCTCCTTTAGCCAGATTAGAAGCGTCTACAGTAGATCCAAAGCCTCTTTTAACCACATTACCATACTGATCATAGATTTCGTACATGGTCTCGTAAGGTTTATCCGCAGCCACAAAGTTAATTTCCTTAGATACTTTAATCGGAGCAAATGTAATATCCGGAACATCCGACGTAAAATCTACAGGTTTTGATAAACGAGGCTGACCGCTGTAATCTGTTTGACGAACTCTTATTTGATTTTTTCCTGAGTGAGGGGCTACTTTAAATGTGTAGTTATTAGTGGTAGGTGTACCAATTCCGTCAACTTCTCCAACTTTTACCCATTTGTTCCAGCGGAATTGCTCAACAGCAAATGATAATTTTCCTGTTTCTGATTTAGTAGACCATTTTAAAGTACCGTCTTTATCAACCGTCATTGATATAACTTCAAATGTACTTTTTGGTTTTAAAACTTCAGGATTTAAAACTTTAGGTTTGCAATCTTCTTTATGTTTAATTTTAATTTCAACTTTTTCTCCGATAGCTAATTTGTGTGGTTTGAAATCAATTTCAAACGCACTTGAGTTGGTTTCATCCGTTGTGATGTTCCCGTTTACCAACACCTCCGTTACGCAAAAACCAACGCCTCCACTACCAAATGGGTTTTGTACATATAGGTTTTTACCTTGGTAATTTCCTTCTAAAATAATAACACCTCCTTGTGCAAATCCTTTACCTGAAAGAATCAAAGAAAGTATTAATATCGAATAAATTTGTTTCATAGTCTGTTTGTTTTAGCACGTCTGCAAAAAGTCTTGCAATATTAAAACGATATTTGAGAAAAACAAAATAAAAATCACTTTTTTATTTAAAAAATGCAAATAGTCAGGAAAATTTCAAAAATAGTCGATTAATTGTTATATTTAGGCAGTCTTAACTTTTTCTTAAAGTATATGAATTTTAACATTTCAAAATTGCTTTTGGCCTCATCCGTTTTATTGATCGGATGTAAGAATGGCGGCAATAATGGCAATAGTAAGCAGTCGGAAAAAAATGGCGGAACGTTTGTGATGGCCGAAAATAATGAAATTGCCACGCTTTACCCTCTTTCTATTACCTCTCAGGTAGAGGGATTGGTGACTTCTCAGATCTATGAAGCTTTGATTCGATTAGATTCTAAAACTTTAGATATTGTTCCGGGGTTAGCCGAAAAATGGGAGATGTCGAAAGATGGCAGACTCATTACTTTTCATCTGGTAAAAGGTGCTCATTTTCAGGATGATAAATGCTATAAAGATGGCAAAGGCCCTGAAATTACGACTAAAGATGTAAAATTCACCCTCGAAAACCTTGCTACTAAAACTGACAATAATTATCAGTTTAATACTATTTTAAGAGATCGTTTAGCGGGTGTTAATGAGTTTTTCGACAAAAAGGCTACATCCATTTCGGGGCTAAAAATCATAGATGATTATACTTTTTCATTAGAGCTACTCAATCCAAGTTTAAGCTTTATAAAAATGCTGGCAAACCCGTCGGTAGCCATTATCAACGAAACTGCTTTTAAAGCTTACGGCAAGGATTTGAAAACTGGTGCCGGGCCATTTATGTACGACGCTTCTTCTACTAAAGACAGGATTGTTTTAGTAAAAAATCCTAATTATTTTATGAAAGACAGTGCCGGATGTGCCTTGCCATACCTTGATACTGTTGTCGTTTTGGTAACGCCTTCTATTGAAGATGGCCTTTCTCTGTTTGAAGATCAAAAAATCGATTTGATTAACACCTTACCTTCGTTGAGGGTAAAAGATGTAGTAGAAAAAAACATCAAGGAATTTATCAGTCATCCTCCCAAATCTTTATTGCAAAGAGAACCTGAGATGTTTAGCCAGTTTTATGTGTTTAATACCAAACAAAAACCTTTTGATAATGTAAAAGTAAGACAGGCTATTAATTATGCCATTGATAAGGAAAAATTAGTAGATAATGTATTACAGGGCCAGGCTATTGGAGCGGCTATTTATGGGATTACGCCAAATACCTTTAGTGGCTACGATATTAAAAAAATTCATGGATATAATTTAGATATTGCCAAGGCTAAAAAATTATTAGCGGAAGCGGGCTTCCCTGATGGGAAAGGCTTTCCGGAAGTAAGCATTTTACTGAATACCGGAAATTCGAGAAATAGTTCAGTAGCCGTTGAAATACAAAAACAACTGAAAACGAATCTGAATATTAATGTGAATTTTGAGTCTGTATCCAATATTCAAAAATACGACCTGCAAATGCATGGCAAAGGAGATATCTTCAGAGACGCCTGGGTGGCTGATTTTCCAAGCCCTGAATCATTCCTGAGTCTTTTTGCGGGTGATATTGTACCTACTGATGCAGAGGGTACCAGTTTCCCTAATACTTCCCGCTATCAAAATCCAACCTATGATCTTTACTTTAAAAAAGGACGCGATTCTAATATCAGAGATAGCAGCTATAGTTATTTCATGAAAGCGGAGCAGCTATTAATGGATGATGCGGTGATCATTCCGTTATGGTATGAAGGTTCTTATCGTTTACTGACAAACAATGTGAAAGGATTAAATCTGAATGCTATGCGTTATTACGATTTAACCAAAACGTATAAAGTAAAATAATTTGATCGTTTGATCAGATAACCGGTTTGTATATTCTTAATGGCAGATTATTATTCGATACTAGGGCTTACAAAAAACGCTACTGATATTGAAATTAAAACGGCATTCAGAAAATTAGCCAAAATTTATCATCCCGATAAAAACCCTAACGATCCCAATGCTAAAAATGTATTTGAGCTTATCTTAAAAGCTTATAATACACTTATTAATCCGCATTCGAGGAAACGCTATGATAATTTAGGCACTTCACAGACCACTCGTCACGTTCAAACCAAAAGTCCCAAAAAGAACGGTCAAAAAGAATGGGATACATCAGAGGAAGAGCTTAAACGAAGGGAATATTACAAGAAACATTACCACCAGGTTAAAAACAAAACGGCAAATACTAACGTTTCTGGAACTACCTACAGTGATTATAAATATATTTTATTTGCTACTCCCATAGCGGTCGGGCTATTAATGTTGATCATTTCATTATTCAACCATGAACCTAAAACGGAGAACAATACTATGTCTGAAAAACAGGAGACAACAGTAAAACCATCCATGGCAAAACCGGTGAATGGCGATAAACCTTATAGCGGTTATTTTGGAGGCATACGAACGTTTGATTCTCCGCACTCTATACAGATCAATAATTCGAGTAATTACGACGCTGTTATCGCTGTATTCGACAAAAACACCCACGTCTATCTGCAACATGCTTACCTACAGGCCTCTTATTCCATTGAATTTGCAAAGCTGCCGGAAACCGGCGTGTATTGGAAATGCATATTAGGGAAAAACTGGGATGCCGATAAATTGTTTTTTGAAATAACCCTTTTGTATGTGATCGATCCACAATCAGATAACAAGCAGTATATTAGCAACGATGTTGATTTTTTTAAGAAATAAGTCATGTTAAAAACAGCTCCGTTTAAAAGAGGCACCGTTACTTTTTCAGATACAGGAAAAGGCAGAGTGGTAGTGTTATTACATGGTTTTTTAGGCTCCCATCAAATATGGGAAAGTACCATTGCTGCCTTATCAAAATCCTTTAGAGTGATTGCAATTGACTTACCGGGGCATGGTGATACCGATTGTTTTGGCTATGTAACCACCTCTGAATTGATGGCCAAATGTGTAAAAGCCGTGATGGATAGTCTGCGTTTAAAAAAATATGTGATTGTTGGTCATAGCATGGGAGGCTATGCCGGATTGGCCTTTGCCGATCTCTTTCCGGATAATTTACGGGGCTTGTGTTTATACCATTCTACAGCCTTTGCGGATTCAGAAGAAAAAAAGAGAGACCGTACACGTTCGATCAAAGTGGTGAAAGCCAATCATAAAATATACACAACAGAGGTAATCAAAAATTTATTTGCTACTAAGAATGCCAAATATTTAAAAGACGAAATTGCTTTTGCACAAAAGATTGCTGCCAAAACCTCCAAACAATCTATTATTGCCTCGAACGTAACCTTTATACATGCTCAACCAAGTGATCTTGCCAACATTGTTGCGACATACAATTCAACTGTAGCTTCACGTTTAGTAACTGCCGATCTGGAACCTGTTTCTGTTGAGAGCAAGCAAGCCTGGTTTGACGCACACTCGCCCAATCGCAGACCATTATGGATCATAGAAGCAGACGGAAAATATGCGGGCTGGATGAGCTTTAATTCGTTTTACGGAAGACCTGCTTATAACGGAACCGTAGAAGTAAGTATTTATCTGGAGGAAAGTGCCCGTGGAAAAGGGTTGGGAAAAATTTGTCTTCAGAAAGCTTTTGAGTCATGTTCTGAATTAAATATTAAAACGTTATTAGGCTTTATATTTGATCACAACGAACCCAGTCTCAAATTGTTTTATAATATGGGGTTTGAGAAATGGGCGCACCTACCAAAAATAGCTAATATGGGTGATACGGAACGAGGGCTGATCATCTTGGGTAAACGAATTGGGTAAACGTGGATTCAGCAACGAAACGATATACACAAATTGCGATTGTTGCTCTTTGCATCATTGCTTTTTTTCCTGTATTTACAGGCGATTTTACTAATTATGATGATCCTGAATATGTTTTGAATAATAGTTACGTTCATCATTTTTCATTCGAAAATATCCGACATATTTTTTTGGGGAAGACAACCGATTTATTTGTCCCGCTAACCGTCTTTAGTTACTTGATTGAATATAGTTTGTTTGGGGCCAATCCAAAAGCATTTCATGCCGTTAACTTATTATTGCATTGTATTAATGCTCTATTGTTGTTGCATATTTTATTAAACCTCCGAATAAAAAATAAGTCGCTTATTCATCTCCTGATTGTGTTTTTTGCCATCCATCCTTTAGTTACCGAAAGCGTTTGCTGGATCACCGAAAGGAAAGACGTTCTCTATTGTTTGTTTTATTTCTTATCAGCTATACAATTTTTAAATTACGATCATAGCAAACAACTGAAACATCTTTTGTTGTGTTTGCTATATTTTATACTTGCCTGCTTAAGTAAACCAATGGCCGTGAGTTTACCTTTCCTGTTCACACTTTACCTGATCTACTCTTCCTATAAACTTGATTTTAAGAAACTCGTGCCCCTGTTACCATTTTATGGCATTTCGGCTTTTTTCTCCATCGTATCCATAAACGCTATTGCCAGCCTGGGTTCGGTAAAATCAAATCTCGTAGAATATGGCTTCCTGAAAAAAACAGCATTGGTAGTTTCTGAAATAGGATATTATTTCTTTAAGCCCTTTATGCCTGTTAACCAAAGTCTTTTTCATTTGTTCCCAAAGAATACGGAATTATTATCCAACACCTCCATTTTATTGTTTTTAATTCTTGGTCTGGTGGCTTCCATAATCTGCTTATATCTTGGCATTTATAAGAAACAGCGCCTCGTTTTATTTTTATTCTTGGCATGGCTTATTTTTTTAGCGCCCATCCTTCAAATCTACTCCAATACTCACTCTTACGTGAGCGAACGTTATTTTTATATGTCGATTGTTTTCCCAATTGGCATTACTTTTCTAGTCCTTGAATACTACCAAATTAAACTATTGGCTCAGCAATATGTACTGGTTCTATTGATTTTTGTGTTTACGTTGCTAACGTTTAACCGCAGTCGTATATGGAAAAATACAAAAACCTTGTTTGAGAGTGAGCTAAAACAAAATCCGGAAAATGCTTATGCTTTAAACAATCTGGGTATGTATTACAATACGCGCTCTGACTATATGAAAGCAAGCGTTTATTTGAAAAAAGCCATTGGAATAGATAGTACCAACGCCTTTTATTTAAATAATTATGGCTGGAGTTTAGCGGCTTTAGGTCAACCGCAGGAAGCCATCATCTATTTACAAAAAGCCATTCATGAGAATGCCAATTATACTGAGGCTTTAAGTAATATGGGCATTTGTTATATCAAAACACAACAATACAACAAAGCGTTTGATTGTTTTAAAAAAGCACATGAATTAAGCCCTGAAAATCCGGACGTGTTATTTAATCTGGGATTATACTACATGAACTCTCACCAACCGTCATTAGGATTACCGTTACTTGAAAAGGCTTATTCACTTGGTAATACAAAAGCACTGAAATATCTGAATAAGTAGAACGATCTGTTAAGCTTTTCGCTCACACAATAATCATTTCTTATTTTTTATTCATCATCTCGGTTTGAATACGAATAGATTCTTCGTGCAACAACTGGCAGATCTTCTCAGCATAACCCCTCGGGATTCCTAATTTTTCTGCCCACTGCAAGCGACTTCTTAAAATCTCCTGCCAGCGTTCCAGTTGAAAAATAGTTAAATCCTGTTCTTTTTTATATTGACCGATTTGTTCAATAATTGCCATTCGTTTTTTCAAAACATTCATCAGCTCATCATCTACTTCATCAATCATACTTCTAAACTGACTCAGTTTATCTGAACATTCAGGATTTTGAGAAGTGGTTTGGCGATATACCAAATTTCCCAGCAATTCTTTTAAGGCCAGAGGCGTTAGCTGTTGCTGTGCATCACTTAATGCAACCGCCGGATTAATATGAGACTCTATCATTAATCCATTCATTCCCAGATCCAGGGCTTTTTGTGCTACCTGAGGAATTAATTCCCTGTTTCCCGAAATATGGCTTGGATCACAAATAATAGGTAATTCGGGAAGTAGTGTTTTTAACTCAATAGCAATTTCCCACAAAGGTTTATTCCGGTATTTGGTTTTACCCGAATAATGAAACCCACGGTGAATAGCTGCTAATTTGGTAATACCAGAATTAGAGAGTCGCTCGATGGCTCCTAACCATAATTGCAAATCTGCATGAATAGGATTTTTAATAAACACAGGAATATCAACGCCTTTTACCACATCGGCAATTTCCTGAACACTAAAAGGATTTCCGGTAGTTCGGGCTCCGATCCACAATACATCCACGCCATGCTTTAGCGCTAATTCCGTATGCTGGGCATTGGCTACTTCTACTGTGGTTTTTAGTCCAAATTGTTGCTGTACTTTCTTAAGCCAGATCAACCCTTCTTCGCCCACACCTTCAAAGGAATTAGGTCGGGTACGTGGTTTCCAGATGCCTGCCCTGAATAGTCTGATACTTTCTATGTGCGAAAGTGCCTGAGCTGTTTTCAGTACTTGCTCTTCTGATTCTGCTCCGCAGGGGCCGGCAATAATCAAACGCTCGGCAGGACTGTTGGTAATCCAACTATGTAGTGGTTGTATGTTCACGATTTACAGACTACAAAGTAAAGAAAAAATGCCTGATAATAAAATAAGCCTACAATTCTTATCGTATCCTACCTCTTTTGAGGTATTGCAATTTTTTTGATCATTATCCACCTTTGAATAGTGAAAGATGATTTCAAATATGAAAAAGGTATGCAGTTAAATTTTAACTGCCCTTTGCTTCCTTTTATAGATCACTGCAAGAAAAAGAAAGATTGTTGCAAGGAATATAAAAAAGGAGACAGATGTAAAAAATGTCCCGGCAAAAAACATTAGTATTAACGGCAATAGGTTGCCAAAGGTTGTTGAGCTGCACTGAATCCCAGATCAACAGCTTTCTTTAAATCGCTGCAAGGATTTTGTTTCAGGTTCACTTTTACAACTCCTTTCCAGTAATAAGCCTCCGCAAAATTAGCGTCCAGGTTTGTAGAAGTATCCAGATCCTGCAAGCATAGCTGAAACTGCTGCATTTTTCCGTGTACGATAGCTCTCCTCAAATAATACAAGGGATTCTCGGAGCTTTTAGCAATCACCTTATTATAGTATCCCAATGCCTTATCCAATTGATTCAGATCATCGTAACAATTTGCCAAAACATAATTTGCTCTTGTATTATCAGGTTCTGTTTTTAGTACAAATTCAGCATCCTGCATGGCTTTCGGAAAATCTTTCATGGTATAATAGACATTCGCGCGTCCCACATACGCTTTGGAGTAGTGTTTTAAAGCAATAGCCCTGTTAAAATCTTCCAGGGCATTTTTCATCCTATCAGTCTGCGCAAACAATAATCCACGATTATAATACCCTTTGTAATAATCGGTGTTCTCGTTAATAGCGGCATTCAGATAACGCAGAGCCATATCATAATTTTTATTCAGCATGTACTCAGCGCCCAAACTATTAAGCGCCACAAACGAATGAGGATATTTTTTGATAATATCGGAATACAGCGATATACTGTTTTTCCAGACGCTTGCTCTCATAAAGGTAAGGCTTCCGAAGATCAACATAACTGCTGCGATACTTATTTTCACATAGTTGTCTTTTGCGGGAATCAAGCAGGCAATCAACCATGACAAGCCCAGTATAGGTAAATACATATAACGGTCTGCCGTCAATACTTCTCCAAACGGGATGAACTGTAACACCAATAATAAGTTCACTATAAAAAATAACAGGCCAAATAAAAGGATCTTTTTGTTAGCCCGGTAAAGTGTGTAGCAACCAAAAAACAATAACAGCAGTATACCATAACCTATAAGCAGACTCAGTAATTTATTTTGCGGATAAGGATAAATAACCGAGAGGTTAATAGGGATTAAAAATTTATACACATATTGAAGTATAGCATAACCTGCATATCCAATACGCTCATGAATAGCATAAGCATGATTTTGATTAATGAATTTATCTTCTGTTCTGGTATATATAGTCGCTATTCCCAATACTATAGCAATTATTATAAAAGGAATTTTATTGATGATGATGGATTGTAATGTCGGCTTTTCTTTCAATAAATAATCCAGCAACAGCAAACACAAGGGAAAACAGATAGCAGAAGGTTTGCTTAGTACCGAAATAACAAAGAACAGTAAACTATATATAAAATACTTTCTTTGCTGAACTATTAAAAATTTAGAATACTGTATCAATCCCAACAAAAAGAACAAACTGTACACTAAATTATTTTTTGCCGATACCCAGGCAACAGTTTCTACCTGCAGGGGATGAAAGCAAAAGATAACCGCACAAAGCAGGGCTTTCAACTTATCCTTTAAAACAAGATGGGATAAATAATATACCAAAAAGCCATTTGCTATATGAAACAACAAACTCATGCCATGGTGACCAAAAGCACTGCCCTTAAATAAAGCCCAGTCAATGGCAAAGCCTATCATGCTAATGGGAGCATAATTTCCTACATAATAATTGGTGAAAAAGGCTTTGATATCAAACTGATGAACATCTTTATTGTTCAGCAACACATCACCATCATCCCAACTAATAAAATGAGCCGAAAATAATTTCAAATAAACAATTAAAACCAACACTGCCAACAAACACCCATACAAAATGGTAGTTCCCGATAAAGATTTTTTAGCAGTCATTTTCATTAAACAAATTTAAGATTTGTATGCATACAAACGAACTAAATCTTAAATTTACACTGTGCCACAACTATCAGTAGTCATTATCACCTTTAACGAGGAAAAAAACATTGCCCGTTGTCTGGAGTCGGTAAAAGATATTGCCGATGAGATAGTGGTGCTCGATTCCTTCAGTAAGGATAAAACAAAAGACATTTGTGCATCCTTTGGAGTTAAGTTTTATCAACATGCATTTGATGGTCACATCCAACAAAAGAACAGAGCCATTACATACGCTTCACATCCTTATATTTTATCGCTGGATGCGGATGAAGCGTTGGATGACACTTTAAAAAAATCCATTCTGGAAGTCAAACAAAACTGGACACATGATGGATACTATATGAATCGGCTAACTAATTATTGCGGACACTGGGTGAGACATTGCAACTGGTATCCTGACACGAAAATGCGTTTGTGGGACAGCAGAAAAGGCTCATGGACCGGCATCAACCCTCACGATAAATATGAATTAAAAGAGGGAGATAAAAACACCAGACACTTAAAGGGTGATATTTTACATTATAGTTATTATACATTAGAGGATCATTACAAACAGGTAGACTACTTTACCAATATCGCATCGAAAGCCTTTGTAGAGGCCGGAAAGAAAGCTCCTTTTTATAAACTGATCGCTAATCCTATCGCTAAATTTATTGATCATTATTTATTGCATTTAGGATTTTTAGATGGAAAAGCAGGTTATTTGATCTCTAAAATATCGGCTTATGCCACGTATGTGAAATACAAAAAAATCAGAGACTTATATAAACAACAAACCCTTGCAAAATAATCCTGTAATAATTATTAGTCGTACTGACAGTATTGGCGATGTGGTATTAACCTTGCCTTTAGCTGGTATTATTAAGCAATTTATACCGGGTAGTAAGATCATTTTTTTAGGAAGAAATTATACCAGGGATGTGATCGGTTTATCGCAGCATGTGGATGACTTTATAAGCTATGATGATGTTTTAAAATTGAATATCTATGAGCAGGTTGATACTTTCAAACAGGTAAATGCCACACATATCATCCACGTGTTTCCTGTAAAAGACATCGCCTATCTGGCAAAGAAAGCCGGTATCAAAAACAGAATAGGAACAACAAATCGTTTATGGCATTGGTTTACCTGTAATATTAAAGTTTCGTTATCACGCAAAAATTCTGATCTCCACGAAGCTCAATTAAACACCAAATTGTTAGCTCCACTTGGTATTAATAAACATTTTAGTATAGAGGAATTAGCTGCAAATTATGGTTTTACAAAAGTTCCTACTTTAGAAAAAACGCATGCTGATCTGATAGATAAAAACAAAACCAATATCATTCTTCATCCTAAATCAAAAGGCAGTGCCCGTGAATGGGGATTGGATAATTTCTCAAGCCTTATTCAACAACTGGATAAAACGAAGACCCGGATTTTTATTAGCGGTACGGCACAAGAGGGGGAATTGGTAAAAGATTTGATTACCAAACATCCTGACGTTATTAATTTAACCGGAAAATTATCACTGCAACAGTTTATTGCCTTTATCAATCAATGTGATGGTTTAATTGCTGCCAGTACCGGGCCACTGCACATTGCTGCTGCATTAGGAAAAAAAGCCATCGGATTATTTGCGCCTATGCGCCCCATTCATCCCGGCAGGTGGAAACCGATTGGCAAACAAGCGCATTATTTAGTACTTAACAAAGATTGCAGCGATTGTAGAAAGACTATGGATTGCCATTGTATCAGAGAAATTAAAACTCAGGACGTGATTAAATTAATAGAGAAATAAATACACGTCATTGCTAAGTTTGAGATTGCTTCGCTTCGCTCGCAATGACGAACACAAAAACACTATGGACGATTTAAAAAATAAAGTCATTTGGATAACCGGTGCTTCTTCCGGTATTGGCGAAGCCTTGGTACATGAGTGTGCTAAACAACAAGCCATCATCATTTTATCTGCACGCAGAGAATCTGAATTACAACGTGTCGTAAAACAAGCAAATCTCAACGATAAAAACTCATTTATTCTTCCGTTTGATCTTACAGATACAAGCAAAGCAAATGACTATGCACAACAAATCATTTCTAAGTTCGGAAAAATAGATATCCTTATTAATAACGGCGGACAAAGCCAACGTTCAGAATCCATTGAAACCTCAACGGCCACAGAACGCACATTGTTTGAGATTAATTATTTCAGTGCGGTGAATTTATCCAAAGCTGTATTACCATATATGCTAAAGAGCGGCGCAGGAAAAATAGTAGTGATCAGCAGCATTGCCGGAAAGTTTGGTTTTTATTTACGTTCAACATACTCCGCTGCTAAGCATGCATTACATGGCTATTTTGAAAGCCTGCGTTTGGAAACCGAGAAAAAGGGATTAACTGTATTAATGGTTTGTCCTGGAAAAATAAAAACTAACGTTTCACTTAATGCCGCCAATGGAGATGGCAAGTCACACAATCAGATGGATGCCAGTCACGAAAATGCCATGAGTGCGGAAGCCTGCGCTCAACAAATCATATCTGGTATTCTAACTAATAAAGAAGAAGTTTTTATTGGCGGAAAAGAGTTACTTGCCGTAAAAATTAAACGTTTCTTTCCTAATTTATTCGGGAAAATCATCCGCAAACAGAGTCCTTATTAAAACTGATAGATACAGCGCTCTTATACTATACAAACTATATTAATGTAACTAATAGCATCTTTTCACTAGAATAATACACATATCCTCTCAAAATCATTTATTTTTATAATTAACGCTATTTCCTTCTAAACAAATAGTTTAAATAATTATATTTGTTTAATGAAGGAAAAATTACTTCTATTGTGTTTGTTTTTTGCGCTTGCCTTCAAAGCTCAGGATATACATTTTTCAATGTATAATCTTTCCCCTTTAACCATGAATCCTGCCAATACCGGAAATTATAAAGGCGATTTTCGGATCATGGGGAACTACCGTAGTCAGTGGAAAGAAATATCAAGAGCATATAATACCTACTCTATTGGCGGTGATATGAATTTTTATCCGTTCAATCAAAACGTGTCTGCCGGAATTTTTTTAGTAAATGATAAATCCGGTGGAAATCTGGGTATTACAAAAGTTTTTGTATCCGGTGCCTACCACAAAAAAATAGCAGGGTTTAAAATGAGTCTGGGTATTCAACCTGGTGTTGTTATAAAAAGTCTGGATATTAATTCTCATACATTCCCTAATCAGCTCAACTGGAATTCAGGCGCCTTTGATAATTCTTTGCCCAATAACGAATCATTTGTAAGACAAAAAATTACGTACTTTGATTTGAATGCAGGGTTTAATATCAGCAAACGCATTAAAAAATTTGAACCCGAAATCGGCGGATCATTTTTTCATTTAACCACACCAAATGAATCTTTTTATGCCGAAAAAAATAAATTACCGGTGAGACAAATTTATTTTGGTTCCTTACGATATTATGCTACCGATAAAGTTGCCGTTGTACCAAACACGGTTGTTAATGTTACAACAAAAGCAAATGACTGGATCTTTGGGCTTAACCTTGAATATACATTAAGCAAAAGCACTTTTTTTGAGAATAAGGTTTTTGGAGGTTTTATGTGGCGAAAAGGAGTTCAACGTATTTCAGATGCAGCTATAGTTAATGTTGGCATGAAATATAGTAACTACACCATTGGGTTTAGCTACGATATCAATGTATCACCTCTTAAAACGGCAACCTCTTCAAAAGGAGCATATGAAATTGCTTTGATTTATACAGGAAAAAATTCACGAATTTCAAAAAAACAAATTCCTTGTGACAGGTATTAAACTCTTCATCATATTTATGATTAGCTATGCATGTAGCTTTGCCCAAACTGATAGTATTGGGTTGCAACGCATGTCAACAAAAGACTTGAAGAAACTGGGAAATAATGCCGTATTACAAGGTGATAACAGCTCTGCTATCGATTATTATGAAGCCTATTTAAAACGATTACCTTCCGATAGTAAAATACAATACAAGTTAGCCGATTCATACAGAGCAGTGAGAGACTATGAAAGAGCTGAAAAAATGTATTTAAAAGCTTATACATCAGACCCTGAAAAAAACACCTTAGCTTTATATTATTATGCAGAGATGTGTAAAACATACGCCAAATATCCTAAAGCAAAAGAACAATACAATAAGTTTATAAAAGAATATAAAGGCTCTGACAGCAAGCTAAAAAAGCAAGCTAAAAAAGAAGTCATCTTTTGTGATTCTGTAACGACTATCATCAATCAATCTCAAAAATTCATTGTTCAGCATTTAGATACAACTATCAACAAAGCACATGTAGAGCTATCGCCTGTTTCTCTTAATGAAACCTCTTTTGTATATGCCTCATTAAGAACCGATAAAAAAGAATATGTCACTGAAGGGGAAGATAGTGCTAATATTCCGTCACGTAAGTTCTATGCGGCAAAAAAGGTAAATAATGAATGGGTGTTTGATGGCGAATTTATGAGTGGAACTTATAACAAACCCGGAGAAAATGTAGGAAACGCCACCTTTACCCCCGATGGAAACAAAATGTATTACACATCCTGTAAACCCAACTGGAAAGGAGTTGTAGTTTGCGCTATTTTTATGACTGAAAAAATAAACGGTGAGTGGACAGAACCCGTTAAGCTTAATAAAATAATCAATAATCCTAATTACACCAGTACTCAACCTGCCGTTGGCATAGACCCTGTAAAAGGAAATGAAATTGTTTATTTTGTTAGTAATAAACCTAAAGGCAAAGGTGGATTAGACATATGGTATTTTGTATACGATAAAAAGAAAAAATTATACAAAGCACCAAAAAATGCCGGTGTAAAAATTAATACTGCCAAAGATGAAATGACTCCGTTTTTTGACAACGATACACGAACATTGTATTTTAGCTCAGGGGGATGGGGCGGTTTAGGAGGTTTGGATATTTATAAAGTAATAGGTGATAATAAAAAATGGACTAATGCCGAAAATCTGGGAGAGCCAATCAATTCAGGAGCAGATGATATCTATTACAGTATTTCTAAAAACAGGGAAGAAGGCTTTTTAGTTTCCAACCGTAAAGGTGGAGTGGCCTTGAAAAATACGACCTGTTGTGATGATATTTATAGCTATAAACAAACATCGTATGTTCATTTATTTGCCAGCGGAACTATTAAAGACGATAAATCCGCGCCTATTGATAGTGCCGTAGTGGATATTTATTTAATTGATAAAAAATATGACGAACCCATTCTTGTGAAATCTGTTGTAACCGACAAACAAGGCAACTACAAAACAAGCATTGAAGCCGGACAAGAATATAAAATCGTTGCTAAAAAAACAGGCTATTTAAATACCTCCACGGGAAGTGTCATCAATACAAAAAATGAAATTCAGGATAAAACCATTGAAACCAATTTTTTATTGGCTAAATCCTCCAATAAAGCCATCACATTAGAGAATATCAATTACGAGTTTGACCGATCGGACTTATCAAAAAGTTCAACAGTTGCATTAGACACAACTTTATTAAAGATACTGCAATTAAATCCCGATATTATTATTGAAATATCCTCGCATACTGACAATAAGGGAAGTGATGAGTATAATTTGAAACTATCTCAAAAACGTGCAGAAAGTGTAGTTAATTATTTAGTAAGTAAGGGTATTAAAAGTGAGCGTTTAAAAGCGAAAGGTTATGGAGAAACAATGCCTGTAGCTCCTAACAAAAATAAAGACGGGTCGGATAATCCGGAAGGAAGAGCTAAAAACAGAAGAACCGAATTTAAGATCATTGGCACCATTACCAATTACGGTGATGATGATTAATGCAACTGGGTTCCGAACAAGATAAATGTTAAGGCCATAAAGTTGTATTGCTCCTGAGTAAATCTACATACACAAGGTTTAAAGTAAGTCATGTAGTTATCTAATGGTGGCGTATAGTAATCATTATTTGCATCCTTAGGCCCCGGTTGAAAATCGCAATGCGCTCCGGGTACTTTGCCACTAGGATAAGGATCTGCTTCCGTATCACAAAAACCATCCCCCGAAGAATAACAATTGGTTCGCTTCACCAGTTCATTTCCGGCAGCCGTTTCAAATGTGTGAGGCAATCCAAATAAATGACCCATTTCATGAATAGGAACTACTTTTGTTACAGAACTTTTGCTCAACACGATATGCCCCATCTTATCTGCATAGCCCGCAGCACCCGCAGGCAAAAGGATAGTATCCACCAACACAATATCTATCGTTTTATCTACATAATAATTGCTCGAAAACGTAGGCTCATCATATATATTACGCCATTGATTATAATTATAATCCGGCACATAATTTAAGCTACATTTTTTAAACGAAATACAAATTGGCTTCCAAACCCTGTTTAATTTTGCAACACAAGTGTCAATCTGAGTTATGGTAACTCCCGGATTTCCCATACTATCCAATACAATATGAAAGACCAGAGAAAGCTCCCGATTGAGACACGTATCATGTGGCAATAAGGTAGGCAAACTTTGGATTCTGGCATAATTAGCCTGTAATTCAGAAGCCGTCATTTTATTCCCACATTCGGAATTTACCTGAGCGTGAAAAAACAAAGGAAATAAAATAATAATTATTAGTATCCTCAAAGGCATTGTTAGTGTATTAGAATAAATAAATTTATATTTGTTTAGTAAATGTAGTAAAAAAGACTAATGCATAAATTTAAACATTTTATTTATTTATTTATTTTATGCAGCTGCATATCTTATAAGATAAATGCACAATCCATTACCGCAACACCTTCTGTAGGCTGTGCTCCTTTAGTAGGCGTTCAATATACAGGTTTGTCCGGAGCATCTAATATTCAATGGGCATTTGGCGACGGCACATTTTCCAATTTAAACAATCCAACGCATACATTCAGTAGTCCCGGAAATTTTGTGACAACCTACACAGCCATGGTATCCGGCAGCCCTACCACTAAAACATTAAATATTACGGTATATGGTAAACCAACCCCAAACTTTTCGGTAAATATTTCAAAAGGCTGCGTCCCATTAACCGTTTCCTTTACTGATCAGTCCATTAATTCAGGCGGATCATTGGCGCCTCAATGGCAGTGGTCCTTTGGTGATGGCGGTGTAAGTAATGTTCAAAATCCAAATTATCCCTATACTATCCCCGGTACTTTTAACGTAACACTTATTTATAAAGATGGTCACGGTTGCGATAGCGCAATTACAAAAACAGGTCTCATCAAAGTATCTGTTAAACCTACCGTTATTATTACCACCAGTCCCACGGTTGTGAGTGCCTGTGTTGCCCCCTTTACGGCAACCTTCAGTGGATCAAATTCCACCAGCAATAGTACAACCGGAAGCACGTCATTAACTTACAATTGGAACTTAAATGGTACAACATCAAACGCAGTCAATCCTCCCCCCATTACATTTACAACTACAGGCTCATTTCCTGTAACACTTACATGTACAGATAACAACTCCTGCAGTGATACCAGAACAGTAACAGTTAATGTCTCTAATCCGGCAGTAAAAGCCTCCGTTAAGAACTTTGCCTGTTATAATGCCAATTTCACTGTAAGAGATACCTCTGCATCCAATGTTACGCAATGGAATTTTGGGGATGGAACTCCTGTGCAGGCAGTATTTCCTCCAAATAATCTGACTCACGTGTATACAAGCACAGGTATATTTACAATTACGGCCACTACTTTTTTAGGCACCTGTTCTTCCGTTAAAACCTATACGGTTAATGTGGAAAAAGTTACCGCTAATTTTACCTCTGCCCCTCCATTTAGTTGTACATCCCCTTTGGTAGTTAACTACAACAATACCTCCATCGGAGCAACAAGTTATACCTGGAGCTTTTCAGGAAGCACAGCCACATCCACATTAACTTCTCCAACACATACTTTTACGCAAGGTAGTTTAAACCCCTTTACTATTTTTCAACCTCAGCCGGTATCTGCTACGCTTATAGTGATGAGCCCGGGAGGCTGTACAGATATGATTACCAAAACACTGGATACTCTTCAAAGGCCCACTGCCTTTTTTTATTCTGATGTTATTGGAGGCTGTAATCCTTTAACCGTTACATTTACAGATAGTAGCCATTCTACTAAACCTATTGTTAATTACAGCTGGAATTTTGGTGATGGAAGCCCTGTAAATTCAAGTGCTACCAATACCTTAGTAACACATACATTTACAACACCGGGTGTTTATTATGTAACCTTATCCATCCAAAATACATTAGGTTGCCGGGATACTTCTTTTAAATGGCCCATACATGTCGCCATGCCTCCGCACACCAGTTTTTCATTTTCACCAAGTGTCGTATGCCCATATGAACCCGTATCTATAACTAATTTAACGCCATTAGCGGACTCGGTTAACCATTGGCATCTTTCATCGGATGCTGGTTTTTACTCTCATTGCATTTCGGATGCAAATCCAAGTTGGCAATTTACACATACGGGTAATCACCCCCTCACATTATCTGCCTACAGCTTTGGATGTAAACACGACACTACTGTACCTACAGGGGTTTTAGTAAAAGGTCCTATTGTATCGGGCAGGTTTTTTACCCGATGTGATTCCGTGTTTAAAGTAAAGTTCAATCTATTACTTCAGGATGCTGCGTTTGCCGAGATCAGGTACGGTGATGGTCAACGGGATACTGTGTATGCATCAGGTTCGCATACAATTTATCACACCTATGCCACTACCGGAGATTATAACGTTATTTTAAAGGGTGAGAATTCTGCAACAGGCTGTTTACCTAATTACGATACATTAAAAGTAAAAGTAAGAAATATTAAATCCGTTATCACAAGTCAGGCTATTACCTGTGCGGGTGTTCCTACATCTTACAGTGCCGCTTCAAGCCAGGATGTGGATGGTGTTTGCGGAGTAGGCTACATTTGGCTGTTTGGTAATCTGCCACCGGTAATTACAGATAATTCCTCAACGAGCTATGCCTTGCCGGCGGGGACACAAAGTATTGCTCTGGTTGTAAAAGATGTGAACGGATGCAGGGATACAAGCAGAACGACTATTCTTGTGAGCTATGTGAATGCAAACGCCAGTTTAACAAATACGATTGGCTGTGTTCCTTCCTTTAGTTTAACAGGTACGCAAAGTGCTACTTCTAATACGACCATTACAAATTATAATTGGAATTTCGGAGATGGAAGCCCCTCTGTTAACAGTGCCGTTGCCTCTCACACCTACACCTCTGCCAATCCTCCATTTACTGTATACACGATCACATTAACAGTTACCAATATCAATGGATGTGTTGATAGCAAGTATTTTCCTGTAACCATGAATGCACCTTATGCTCCAAACATTATCCCCTCTTCTTCTCAACTCTGTGCAGGAAAAACAGTATCATTGTCTACCACCGCAGCCGGCGTTAATACATACACCTGGAATTACGGAGATGGTTCTCCTGTTCAGGTAACAACGGCCATGAACGTTACTCACCCATACTTGGTTGGCGGAAATTATAATGTAACGCTGGTATCCGCGGATGCGGCAGGATGTAAAGCAAGTTCTACACCTTACGCTATTCAGGTACAAAATTACCCGAATGCTATTATTTCTTATACCAACCAAAATAATCCCGGTAAACAAAATGCCTGTGCAGGGTCAACAGTATTGTTTTCAGATAATTCCATTAATCCGTACGTTCCACAAACACGAAACTGGAATTTTGGAACAGGCTCCGGCCCTGTTGTTGGTAATCAAACTGTAGGAACAGCTTATACAACCGCCGGAGTTTATACCGTTACCCTGATCAATTGCACTCCATTTGGTTGCTGTGATACTACTAAACAAAATATAAAAGTATATAGTGCCACGGCCGATTTCATAATTGATAAATTAGCCATTTGTAAAGGTGAAGCCATTAAATATACCATCAAAGACAGCACCAATGTATTTGTTTGGGGCTGGGACTTTGGAGACGGTACTGATTATAACATTTCAGCTCAATCTCCTATATCTCATACGTACAACTATCATCCTCCCGGAGGAACTACTAACGTATCGCTTACTTATTACAGCGCAGACTCCGCCTGTAAATATTCGGTTGTGAAACCAATTAACATCTATCAGGTAGTTGCCGACTTTAACAGAAATAGTGAAACCTCAACTATTAAGTTATTGAGCGATACAGCCCATTGCATAGGCATAACCGACATTTTCACAAATCAATCCTTAAATGCCAACACATATCATTGGGATTTTGGAGATGGAGGAACCAGTTCTTCCAATACACCATCTTACCTTTACAATGCTCCCGGAAACTATACGGTATCTTTGTCTATTGCCGACAATATACATGGATGTAAGGATACTATCAGAAAAAGTATGCTGATTTTTCCGGTACCTCTTTTAAGCTTAAATGGCAGAGATACATGCCAAAATAAACCAACACAGTTAACAGCGAGCGGTGGCGTAACTTACACATGGTCTCCATCGTTTGGATTAAGTAATCCTAATAGTGCCAGTCCGATTGCTACATTAAGTACTACAACCTTATTTTCTGTCACAGCCAATAATAGTTATGGCTGTGTTGGAACTAATACCTTGCTTATTACGATACAAGAGCCCCCTTTACCAATTTCGTGGGATACAAGTATTGTTATTGGCCAAACAGCAGTACTACCCGGATATGCAGGCGCAGGATTCACCTATTCATGGTCACCGGTAGATTATTTAAGCTGTGTTACTTGTCCGTTACCTGTTGCCTCTCCAACCGTAGAATATGTGTATACCGTGAATGTTAAAGATACTCACGGATGTTTTGAAAGAGTAAATACCTACACTGTGTACATTGAAAATAAAAGCAGTGTAGATGTTCCAACTGCGTTTACTCCAAACGGTGATGGAATTAACGACTTGATTAATGTAGCCGGCTGGGGTATTAAAAAATTGAACTACTTTAAAGTCTTTAACCGTTGGGGCGAACTTATCTATGAAACCACAGACTTAGCGTCAGGATGGGATGGGTATTACAAAGGTGTTCCTCAAAACATGGAAACGTATGTTTATCAGGCGGAAGTAGAAACCTATACGGATTCGGCACCAATTAATAAAACCGGCTACTTTAAACTCCTGCGTTAGCTAAGCGTCCTGTAAATCCATACCCCTTCTCCTTAACTGCCGGAATCAATGTTTCCAATAGTTCCGGCATAAAATCCAAACGATCATGCAATAAAATAATCGCACCCGGTTTTAATTGAGATAACACGCGTTGTTTTATTTTCTCTACATCTTTGATAGAAGTATCGTAGCTACGAACATTCCAGCCCACGGGTTGCAAACCCAAAGTTTTAACTGCACGGGCAATGTTAGGATTAGTAACACCATAAGGCGGACGGAATAATTTTGACGTCGGTTGATAGTATTCAATTAATTTTTGACAGGAAGCCAGATCCTCGGTTACTTTTTTAGTTGACCACAAATCAATAAAGTTATGATGGGAGAAACTATGGTTGCCAATCTGATGCCCTTCTGCAACTATCTGCTGCATGATGCGTTCATTTCCGGCTATATTTTTTCCAATCACAAAAAACACAGCCTTCACATGGTATTTTTTAAGCACTTCCAAAACCTTTGCCGTATTTGCATTTGGCCCATCATCGAAAGTTAACAACACTGTTTTTGAATTAGTATTCAAGGAATTAACAGAACTTAAATGAAAATTCAATCCGATGAAATAAGCTCCGCAAAACTGAATGATAGCGAATAGTTTAATCCAGATAATTAAATACCAAAAGCTTAAATGGAGAGAGGATTGAAAAATAAAGAAGGTAACTAAGCCAATTAAAAAAGTAATTGTAACAGGCCAAAATTTTATGAATCGGTTTGATGACATTTTATTTTGTTCCTCCCCCTGCCCCCTCCAGAGGGGGATAAATAAAAGTTAGCACTGACTTAATAATGTAAACGAGTAATTAATACCTAGGTACTGATTAATAATTAAAACATGTTTAATTTTAGAAGGAGTTTTATCAGAAATAGCTACTGTTTTAGGCAATTTTTGCTTTTCAATTAATTTAGTAGCTACCCACATGGCAAAGGCAGAAGCCGTATGATACTCACCACATAAATGTTTAAAGCTTGCTGCAGTACTTTCTTTTTCAATGATTGGCAACAGCTCTTTCAATTTTTCATCAAACACAACATCTCCGCTAAAGCCCATCAATGTTACATCCACATCGGCCAGCGACAATTCATGCAGTTTTAAAAACGCATGAAGCTTCATTAAAATATCTTGGCTTGTTTTCGGCTTATACAATGTTTGTATCCCGTCAACACGCGCCAGACTCTTCTCTGTTTTGATTTTATCCAACACAAAAAAAGAAGCGCCTTCACTCATTTGAATCCCTTCAGTGGTTGATTTCCAGATCGGGATAGCTGTATTCTGGTTTTGAAATTTTCCGGCTCTTCTGTTTAGAATTACAAAGTTAGGTGTATGTTCTTCTATACCACCTACCAAAATAGTATCTTTCCCTTCTTCAAACAGCATCATAGCGTCCTGTAAAGTACTTTCAAACGAAAACCCTCTGTGAACGTATGTAAAATTATAATCATGGCACTTCATAATCAGGGCTATCTGAGAGCCAACTGTATTGTGCGTGGATTGTATAAAAGATGTTGGCGTTAAGAACTGCTCATCATTATCCAGCATCGCCAATAAAAAGCGTTCGCTGTCTTCAAAACAGCCCAATCCTGTTCCGGTAATAATAGCATCTACCTTTTTAGCTTCGGCCTGATTAATAGCCAAATTAGCCGCCGCCACTCCCATTTTAATGGCACGCCCCATACGTCGTAATAAGTTAGGGGCAATATATTCTTTATAAGAAGGCTCCAGTGCGTCAAAAAAATCTCCTTTAGCAGGATTAATGGTATCAAAGAACCATTCACCATCAATAGAGTTTTGTGGAGAAATGCAACCTGTGCCGCTTATGTATGCCTTAGTCAAACTACGATGCTTTTTTAAATAGTAATGATGAACAGTTTCCGCCAAATCCAAAAGAGTTCGACAAAATCGTTGTTAAAGGTGTATTCACTAATTTGGTTTCAGGAATCAGATTCATCTCTGCAATAGGAGTCGTGAAATTCAAATTCGGAAATATCATATTGTTTTGTAATGATAATACAGATATAACGGCCTCAATACTGGCAGCCGCTGCCAATGTATGTCCTGTAAACGCTTTTGTAGAACTGAATTTTGGTACCTGATCACCGAACACAGCTTTAGTTGCCATGCTTTCCGACAGATCATTATTAGGCGTGCCAGTGCCATGCATGTTGATATAATCAATTTGCGAAGGCTTTAATCCGCTCATTGCCAATGCTTGTTGAATAGCCAATGTAGCGCCATAACCTTCTGGAGATGATGCAGTTTGATGATAGGCATCATTGGCATTGGCATATCCAACTACTTCCGCTAATGCCTTGCCTTTTCTTAAATTCAAAGCATTCTCCCCTTCAATCACAACAAATGCAGCTCCTTCACCCAGATTCAACCCTTTACGGTTTTCATCAAATGGTTTACACCATTCTCTATCCAGGATCATCAGCGTATTAAATCCGTTAAACGTAAATTTGGATAAAGCATCCACTCCTCCAACAACTACCCTGTCTAACTGCCCGTGCTTGATCATCCGGCAACCCAGCATAATGGCATTGGCAGCCGATGAACAGGCTGTTGAAATAGTTGTAACATAATCCACATTGCCAAGGTAATCAGCAATACGTTCGGTGCTATCGCCGCAATCGTGAGTATCCAATACATTAAGGTGATCGTCTTTTACAAACATCTCTTTGTAGTATAACTCCGTTTTGCTCATTCCTGCAACGGTAGTAGAAGAAATAACACCTGTGCGTAATCCATCATTCGTGTCAATCCCTGAATTCATAACGGCTTCTTTAGCTGCCAGCATGGCGATGTACGAATTACGGTTCAAAGCAGGGTTGCTGTCTTTTACCAAATCAGCTAAAGCTTCATTTGATAATTTAATTTCACCCGCTAAAAACTCATCCTTGTAACGCGTGGTTAAATGGTTTATTTTTCCAATACCGGTTCTTGATTGGGATAATGACAAGAACGACTCAGGCACATTGTTTCCAATAGCCGAAATCATTCCTAATCCGGTAATATAAACCCGTTGAGACAATTCTTAAGATTTACCTTGAGCTTTAATATATTCTGCCATGGTTCTTAACGATTGGAAAATTGTTTTTCCATCCTTAGGATCCTGAATTTTAATCCCATAATGTTTTTCCAACAATACAATTAACTCCAAAGCATCAATAGAATCCAAACCTAAGCCTTCTCCAAATAAAGGAGAATCTGGATTGATTTCTTCCGGTTTTACTTCAGCCAAATTAAGCTGCTCAATAATTTGTCCTTTTAATTTTTCGATTAATGCGTCCATATGGTTTGATTGTATTGTGTTATAACAGTTGATTGATTAAGAGGTTTAAAAATACTGTTTTTATTTATATTTTCTGTGTTTTGTACTAAAAAAATGAATGCTTCCCATTGGGTACCATCTACCTCAACCCAACCAACAATAGCCGCTTCTGTGCCACTCTGCAACAGGGTTTCTGTATAATTTACCAGTAACTCTGCATCTAGTTGCTCTGATATAAAAAAAGCATTTTCTCCGGTAATTTTATATTTAATAGCCAGTTCTCCAATCGTAATATTTGGGAGTGTGTACACAAATACGGCCGGCGATGGAAAATAATTGGATTTATCATCGATCGAGTGCTGATGAACTCTGTCTGTTTCCAAACTCGATGCGGCATTGGATAAAACGATAGCTGTTCTCGACAGGTCAACTTTCGTTAAAAACTCTGTCCCTTTCAAAGCAAATTCGGCACACAAAAATCCTAATTTACATTGCGCATCCATTTTATGGAACTTGGGATAACTTAGTCCTAAAGTTTTATAGGCATCAGATAAAAACTCAGGCAACGATAAGGCTGAATCAGACCGAAACACAACTTCTCCGTTAACTGATACCTGATTATGCTTTATGTGTGCGTATGATATGATTGCATTCATTTTATTATTTTTTCCAACATAGAAACATAGATGGCATAAGTTTTTGTACATCAAATAAACTATAATTCCGGTTCATTTTTTCTATATTAACTATGTGCCTGTATGTTTTAACCATTAATTTTCCTGAACAGTGCCGCCGCATTACAACCCCCAAAACCGGAAGCTGTTTTAATAAATGAAGAAAATAGTTTATCCTGATGGGATGTGATCATGGTGATGTTCCCGCTAAAGCCTTTGGTTTCATACCCTTCCGATTTAATCAATCGTTGGTGTTTCATCGACTCCAGCGACAGCGCTGTTTCTAATACGCCCGCTGCGCCTAACGTATGACCATAGTACCCTTTTAAACTGTTTACCGGAACCGTATGTAATCCCGCTCTGTCAAAGGCGATGGATTCCATCTCATCGTTAAATGGTGTTGCCGTACCATGAGCTGAAACAAATCCTATATCTCTTGTGTTCTCAGCCAATATGCGAGTTAAGCATTGAAATAATCCATCACCTGTACGCGATGGCCCTGAAATATGGTTAGCATCATTAGCTGAAGCGCCACTAACGATCTCCGTATTGTAGCCGGAACCCAGTTCTTTGTTATTTGTTATTAAAATAGTGGACACTGCTTCTCCTAAATTAATCCCTGTTCTGTTAGCGTCAAAAGGCTTACTGGGTTCGCTACTCATGGCGTTAAAGGATTTGAAACCACTAATCGTAAACTCCGATAAAATATCTCCGCCACAAACCAATACATTATCATACCTGCCTTGTTCTATGAAGCGTTTAGCAATAATGATAGCTAAAATACCGGATATACAGGCATTTGAAAGCACAACCGGCGGATGCTTAAACTTAAAATAAGATTGCAAATGATGGGCAAAAGCCGATAGATATACCCTATTCCGATCAATCGTAGAATACCTGTTTTCTAATATATCAATGTTCCCTTTAGTTGTAGAATATAGTAATAACGTTCTGCTATCTTGTGGATTAATTCCACTTTGATTCAATACATCCTGAATAGATAAGATACTTAATTGTTCCAGTTTTGTGTGTTCTGCAGAAGCTCCAACGCCTGAAAAATATTGATTGATATTTTCATCGTCAATCCTGGCAACGCAAAACGGGTCCTGAGAAAAGGGCAACATCATCTTTTTAACTCCTGTGCGCGAATTAGCAACAGCCTCATAGTTTTCTTCCGTAGAAAAACCAAGCGGACTGATAATATTAGTATAGGAAGCGAAGATCATTGAATATCAAATGTAGAAAATAAGAAAAGTAATACCAACAAAAAAACCTCCTCAATTGCTTGAGAAGGTTCTATATTTTATAGAAATAGTTTTAAATTAAGCTTTTGCTGCTTTTTCCATTACTACTTTTCCTTTGTAGTAAAGTTTTCCTTCAAACCAGTGTGCACGGTGAAATAAATGTGCTTCGCCAGTTGTTGTATCTTTAGCAATCGTCATTGTTGGTGCTTTGTATGTAGAACGACGAGAGTCTCTACGTGATCTGGATAGTTTTCGTTTTGGATTAGGCATGGTATTTAATTTTAATTATTGTTAAACTTTATATTTTTTAATTTATCCCATTCGGGATTTGTACTTGGTTCTTCTTCTATTTTCAGTTCGTTGTATTTAGCTAAGGTATCTTCGTCACATTCAACATCTATATCCAGCTCATCATCTTCGCAAGGCACTTTTCGGCTTGGGATAGCGAGTTCAACATATTCATATAAATATTGCGCAAAGTTTGCTTCATCAACCCCCTCTTTCAGTACTAATATTTCATCATTACTTTCTTCAGGATTACCGTGTTTGATCACTAATTTTTCCTGTCCGCTAATAGGGCAGTTATAATCAACCAAACAACGATCGCAGCTCAATTTTACAGTACCTTCAAAAGTAAACAGAATATGCATCAGCGTATTTTGTTTTACCAATCTGGCCTTTACCTGTATATCGGCTTCGGTTATTTCACTTTCACTAAACTGTTCAAAGAACTTATTCTTAATATCAAATTCAAATTGGTGTTCCCCCATCGATAAACCGCCAAACTGTATTTTGTACTGACTTTTACCCATAGCTTATTTCCCAAAATGGACGGCAAATATACACTTTTTTTCAATCTTATCAACAAATTAACAAAAAACTATCTCATTTATCAAAACAGGCCAACGTCTTGTTTTTTAGATCCTTAACTATTCATTGCTTTTAATCAGGCATTTTGGCAAAAACCACTTTCCTTTATAATGTTCCATCAAAATGGGCTCATTTTGGCAAGAAACATACATTTTTTGATCATTTCTCTTCAATTTCCACGCATTTCCTGCTTTAATTTGCTCAATAACGATGTTTTTCAGATCCTCTTTCGACACGTTTTTATTCTTTTGCCCAATGTCAAACCCCACTTCGTTATTTCTCAAATCCATTACACAGGCCAAACTATCGGCCCTTTCACCAAATTCCTGATGGTTCTTGTAAAAATAATATTCGTTGCCGCGCTCGTGCGCTTTTCCAAGCCCTCTAAGCTTACTTACAGCTACAAAACGGGATAAATAAGCCATGGTAAATGTATGCCTGAAAGCATCCAGAGTTCCTCCGCTTTCAAAATCATCCAATACCTTAGAGTGCTTAACAGTTTGATAAACATCCATGGCTTCTATCAAATGCTTCTGCACTTTTTTAGCAGCAAAAGGATGGCAAAATGCCCAGCGGTATTCGTACTTGCTGATCTCATGCTGAGACACCGCCGGTATTGCCAAACAAACCATAACGCATGTATAGAGAAAGAGCTTTAATTTTAACATCGTTTTGTTAGCAACAGGAAGGTTCAGGTTGCTAAATTAATCAATCCTTTTCATATCTTTGAAATTGATGGACTTCAAGAATGACATAGCGAAACGGTTTTTCAGCAAACAGGATATAGGTGGGGCTGAAAGCATCAATGATTTACGTGATAAGGAATTTAGCGGAAAAACGCTGACGGCCGAGGAAAAATACGCCCTTGCTAATTTTGACAAATACAGATTAAATATCCTGAATTCTCAGGAAAACGAAGAGCAATTCCACCTACATTACCGCCAAATACAGGTTATCTCAAATCTGGGCGACTGGAGAGAGTTTTTAAAAGACGAATACTCCAAATAATATTCATCTAAAATTTACTAAAAAGTGCTTCCTAAATTGAAGCACTTTTTTATTTTTGCTTTAATAATAAGTTTACTTTTGTAGTTCTTAAAAAAGAAATTATACAAACACATATAACCTTAAAAATACGATTCCATGTACGCAAAAACTTTAGGCCAGTTCATCATTGAAAAACAAAACGATTTTCCATTTGCCAAAGGCGAGTTATCCCGTTTATTAAGAGATATAGGCATTGCCGCTAAAATTGTGAACCGTGAAGTAACTAAGGCCGGTTTAGTAGAAATTCTTGGCGAAACAGGAGATACCAACGTACAGGGAGAAAGAGTGAAAAAATTAGATGTGTTTGCAAATGATCAGTTTATTGCTGCCTTAAAGGCCGGTGGCGAGTGTTGTGCCATTGCCAGCGAGGAAAACGAAGATATTATCCCTATTGATACCGAGATCTCTAAAAACGCCCGTTATGTTGTAGCCATGGATCCATTGGATGGATCTTCCAATATTGATGTGAACGTTTCTATCGGAACTATTTTTTCCATTTACCGCCGAGTAAGTTTAAACGGACCGGGTACTCATGAAGATTTTATGCAACGTGGCACTGAGCAGGTAGCTGCAGGTTATATTATTTATGGGTCTTCGGCTATGTTAGTTTATACTACAGGCAAAGGTGTTAATGGTTTTACATTAGATCCAAGCATCGGGGAATTCTGTTTATCGCATCCCAATATGCAAATGCCTAAAGAAGGCAAAACCTATTCGATCAACGAAGGAAACTACTTACACTTTCCGGAAGGCGTTAAAAAATATATTAAATATTGCCAGGAAGAAGATAAAGCGACTAATCGTCCCTACTCTAGTCGTTACATCGGATCTGGTGTAGCGGATATTCACCGTAATTTAATTACAGGTGGTATTTACATTTATCCAACCACTACCAAATCTCCAAAAGGTAAATTACGTTTACTATATGAATGTAATCCTTTAGCGTTTATTATTGAGCAAGCCGGTGGTACCGCCACAGATGGCTACAAAC
>JACQAK010000193.1 GCA_016194985.1 Bacteroidota bacterium | reverse complement strand
GGAGCGGTGAAAAAAACATTGGACGCTGATGGTCAAAGAACGGAAATTACCTGTGCTACCTGTGGCGGACATTTGGGACATGTGTTTTATGGCGAGGGCTTAACTGATAAAGATACCCGTCATTGCGTGAATTCCATTTCTATGTTGTTTGTAGAAAGCCCTTCAAAAGCTGAACCGGCAAAAGCTGTGTTTGCGGGAGGTTGTTTTTGGGGTGTTGAATACTATTTTCAGCATGCTAAAGGCGTTATCAGTACTCAGGTTGGTTACACAGGAGGCTTTAAGGAGAATCCAACCTATAAAGAAGTTTGCAGTCATACAACAGGACATGTAGAGGCTCTGGAAGTTACGTTCGATCCTTCGCAAACCAGCTACGAAGAATTGGCGAAATTGTTTTTTGAGATCCATGACCCAACACAGGCAAATGGTCAGGGAAATGATGTTGGTCCGCAATATTTATCGGTTGTATTTTATATGAATGATGCGCAAAAAGCAACAGCCGAAAAGCTTATTGCCCAGCTTCAACTGAAAGGATATAAAGTAGCTACCCAATTAAAGAAGGCTACTAAATTTTGGCCGGCCGAAGATTATCATCAGCAGTATTATGAGAAAGAGGGCGGTACACCTTATTGCCACCGACGCGTTGCACGGTTTTAACAGGAAAGTCTTTCAGAAATGAAAGACTTTTTTTATAAAAACAAAATCAGACTATAGGTATCGCTATTTAAAATATGTATATTGTATCTGATTTAATATAGCGTCCTCATTAGTATATGAAATTTCCAAGAATACGGATATTGTTTTGTTTGTTCCTGTTAGCTGCGTATTCAGGCGTGGGACAAAACAAAATGATCGAATCGTTAAAGCTCGAACTTCAATCAGCTAAGCATGACACCTTGCGGTGCGCCGTATTGGATCAATTAATCGAAATTGCAGCAGAGGGGGAGTGGCAAAAGTACAATGACCAAATGAAGCAGATTGCTTCTCAAAATCTGGCCTCAAAACCTTCAGGAAGATTGGTTAAGGTTTTTAGTAAGTACTATGCCACGGCGTTGCATAATGAGGGAATTATTTATTCTGAGCAATCCAATGATGAAAAAGCCATTGAGTATTTCAATAAAAGTATTGATGTTAGTAAACAAGCCGGCAATAAAAACGAGGTTGCTATTTCTTTACAGGCTATCGCTCAGATCGACATCCGTAAAGGTAATCATACAAAGGCTTTGCATCTGTTATATGATTGCCTGAAAATATTTGAAGAAGTAGGTGATGAGATTGGCATAGCCGATGTTCATTTAAGTCTGGGAGATATTTCTTTTTTTCAGAATGATTATAAAAAGGCCTTGGAACATCATATTAAAAGCCATGAGCTCTATCTCAAAAATAATTACGAGGTGGCATTAAGTACAATTAATTTTAAAATAGGGGTGGATTATAATGCACTGAAGGATTATTCCAAAGCGCTCGTCTATTTACAAAAAAGTATTGATCTCGTAGAACGTTCGGAGATAGGAGCTAATTCGGTGGCTTATCTGAATATTGCCCAGATTTATATTTTTCAGAATAAGTACGACAAAGCCCTGGAATATGCATTAAAAGGATTGAGTATCTCCCGGAATACACAAAACAAAATAGAGATCAATCATAGTCATATTGTTTTGAGCAGGATATTCCGATTACAAAAAAAGCCGGATCTGGCTTTGTCGCATGCCCTGGAAGCCCTCAAAGTTGGCCAGGAAACAGAGCATCCCGCCGAAATTAATATGGCCGCCAGGCAATTGTATGAGATTTATTCGGAGAGAAAGGATAACGTGAAAGCAAACACCTATCACCAGCTGTTTATTGAAACAAAAAACATTTTGGATAATCAGGAATCGAAGAATGCCTTGTTGGAGCAAAAGTTGAAATATGAGTATGAGAAAAAGGAATTGCTGACCAGAGCAGAGAATGAGAAAAGACTGGTAGAGTTAACTTCTAAAAATGAAAGAAAGAATTTATTGAAGAATATCTGGTTGATCGTATTTGGATCTGCTTTGATCCTGTTGGGTGTCAGCGCCTATTTTCTTTATAAGAATTTTAAACAGAAAAGTATAATTAATGATCAAAAGAATAATTTATTGAAGCAAAAGTTATTGGTATCGCAGATGAATCCTCATTTTATTTTTAATTCGTTAAATGCCATACAAAACTATATATTCAAGCAGGATAGCCTCAAAGCAGGAAATTATCTTACCCAGTTTTCGGAATTGATACGTATGATTCTTGATTTTTCCAGAAAGGATTATATTTCCGTAGAATCGGAAGTAAAGTTGTTGAACACGTATCTGGAATTACAAAAACTGAGATTTGAAAGTAAGTTTGAGTATGCGATTGTGATCGATAAAAAAATCGATCGGGAAAGCATTCATATTCCTCCGATGCTGGCGCAACCTTTTATTGAGAATGCCATAGAGCATGGCATCTTTTATAAAAAAGATAAGGGCCGTGTAGATGTGCGATTGTTTTACGAAAATGATTATTTAATCTACGAAATAGAAGATGATGGCGTGGGGATGGAAGAAGCCATGAAACTAAAGAATAAATTAAAATCATCTTATGAGTCTTTGGCTACCATTATTACCAAAGAACGGATGAGTACGTTAAACGGGCAAACAAAGAATCCTATAGATATTGAGATTATAGATAAAACAAATCCTTCTGCCGGAAGCTCAGGAGTGAAAGTAAAATTCATGGTTCCATTTAAAGAGATATAATAAGATTATGATCAAATCGATAATCATTGATGATGAAAAAAATAATCAGGAACTGATTTCTAATTTATTGAAATCCTATACTGATACGATAGAGGTGCTGGCTATGGCCAACTCTGTTGAAACAGCTTACCAGGCAATTACAGAGCATCATCCCGACCTGATATTTTTGGATATCCAGATGCCGGATGGTACAGGCTTTGATCTGTTAAAGAAATTTGATAAAATAAATTTCAGGATCATTTTTGTGACAGCTCATCAGGAGTTTGCAATTGAAGCGTTTAAATACAGTGCTCTGGATTATTTATTAAAACCATTATCTCCTTCCAATTTAATCGCTGCGGTGAAAAAGGTAGAGGAATCAATGAACAGCGAGGAATTAAATCTGAAACTTAAAATTTTATTGAGTAATATTTCTGAGCCTTCCAAAAACAAGAAGAAGATCGTTCTTAAAACGATGGAGCGTATCTATTCTGTTGATATTAATGATATCATCCGCTTTGAATCGGATGGAGGATACACCAAGGTTTACCTGGTGGATGGCAAACGGATCATGGTATCGAGAACGATGAAAGAGTTTGATGATATTTTACTGGACGTTGGATTTTTGAGGGTACATCATTCACATTTGATTAATATGAATCATTTATTTTGTTTTGAAAAAGCAGAGGGCCATGTCGTTATGAAAGATGATTCGGTTGTTCCGGTGTCAAACAGAAAAAAAGACCAGTTATTGGAATTGCTCAATATGCTGTAAAACAATTGCCTTAGTTTTCTGGTATCAACTAATTTTGAATGATTAATTTTTTGGTAATGGTTTCGGTAGCGCCAATAACGGTTACAGAATATACGCCTTGGGTCATCGCCTCTAAATTAAGTTTGGCACTACTCTCGTCCATATCTACAGGTATATCCAGTTTTTGTCCTAATTCATCCAAAACATTAATACTTATGGGCTTCTGAAGACCATACAGAGACACTGTTTTACCGGCAGGATTAGGGTACATAATAAAATCAGATGCTTTGGTTTGTAAGGCATTTACATCCACGATGTAGGAATACTTAAAATTTTTATTATAATCCGTTTGTTTTAGACGGTAATAATTTAATCCCTGATAAGCGTTCTCATCCGTAAAGCTGTAGTAGCGATTAGTGGTACTGGTGCCCGCACCTTTTACAGTTCCTATTTCTTCCCAGTGCGAAGCATCACTGCTTTTTTCGATTGTAAAGAAATCGTTATTCACTTCCGAAGCTGTACTCCAGTATAAAACAATGTGCTCATTTACTTTCTCGGCAGTAAACGCAAACAGTTCAATAGGGAGGGCATTATTTAATGATATCGTGGAATTATTGATACCCGGTCCACTCACCGTAGCAAATGTATTAGCTCCCGAACAATAAGAGTTTGCGGTAACACCGGTGCAGTAGGGTGTATAAAATCCCTGATTATTTCCGGTCATTATTGTTCCGGTGGCAGCTGTATGTGGTATTTCTATTCCGAAATTACCTCCCGAACAATTAATGGATAACTTGGCGTTGTTGAGTGAGCCACCACCACCACCACCGCACCAGCCGTTGGCTATAGATCCGTTTACAGAGAGGGTGTATGCAAATACCACATCAATATTGCAACCCCAGGCAGCCGCATTTTTGATAACAAGACTAATAGGAGTAGCTTTTACAGTGATCGTGTAATTTGGATAAGGCGCACAGTTGGAAACAAATACAGCCTGAGCCGACATTCTCTGAGAACACCATAGAAGGCAAGCGATAAAACAAATGAAAAGGCTTGAAATACTGGAACGAAACATGCAAATGAAATTTCCTAAACTGCAAAATTAGGCTATTATTGCACGAAGTAATCGGACAGAATAGCACATTATGAGTATAAATTGTGCATTGTAGAGGCTCTGTATTCGGATGGAGTGATGCCGGTTATTTTTTTGAAGAGCCTTGAAAAATAAGAAGGATCATGGTAGTTTAATTCCATGGCCACATTTGATAAGCTTTTACCGGGATCCTGAATCAGCATTTTGCTGTGTTCTATATCACGTTCGTTTAGTAAATTCTTGGGGGTTTGGCCGGTTGATGTTTTCACACAACGGGCCAGGTAGTTGTTGGAAACAGATAGCTGTTTCGAGTAAAAATCAATCTCTTTTTGTTGAATGTGATGTTTAAACACCAGCTCTTTAAAAGCAAAGGTGATCTCGGTGCTTCTGTCTTTTATTTTTACGGATTTTTTGTTGAGTGTAAAGATTTTACGAAAGGCAGCCTGAAAAATAGGGAGTACAATATCGAGCGAATAAGTTTCTTTCTTTAATTCCATTTCAAGCAACTCCATGAGTTTACCAAGCCAGATTCCATCAGTATCAGAGAGATCCACAAAGGGGTCGGCAGAGAAAAGCTGGGCAAATTCGTGTTTCGAAAAAATATTATTCAGCATTTCATCTTCATAGGCCAAAAAATAACCGCTAACATCCTCAGAAAAATCGAGTGTTGCCGAAATATGCCCCGATCGGGATATCAGGAGGCTATTCTTGGTAACATGTTTGATTTCGTTATCGAGTAATATTTTCATATATCCCTGTGTAACAAGGCTTATGCAGTTAAAAGAAGCCCTGAAAAGCGGTGTAGGGGTTTTTATATTTCCGGCAGAATCTTCCATTCTGTACACACGAATGGGGTTATTGGCAACAGAATTAGAAGTGCCCGAACCTTTGGTAAATTGCCTTACATAGGCAGACTCGTCGATTATTTGTATTTTTTTTGACATCAAAAAATGTAGTGGCAATAAAAATAAAAATATATATTTTGAATTAATTTAAAAAGAGGTAAAACGTAATTATTCCTTGCCGAAAATTAACATAATGATTATATTTATGTTCATGCAAATTCCGGAAAATGCCATAGAAATAGAAGGATATTATACCTGGATGGGGGATGATGGAATTGCACGAACATCTGTAAAGCCCAATATTGATATTACCCTGGAACATGCCATGGAGAACTCCAAAGCGGTTACCTCTTTATACAAGGGCATCAAATTCCCCTTGTTAATTGATTCGAGAAATATAAAATCGATGAGTTATGAGGCTCGTCATCACTTTTCGGCTCGCGGACGGGATGTTAAGACCAATGCCTTTGGTATTGTTATTGGCTCCAGTATCAGCAGGGTGCTTGGTAATTTTTACCTTGGTATTAATAAACCGGCAGTTCCTACCAAACTTTTTGATAATGAAAGAGATGCTGCGGAATGGTTAAAACAATTTTGCAATTCGTAAGCATGATGGAACAAAAACAAGCGATCTCTCTATCTGATAATACCCGGGCTAATGAAATCTTAGAGGTGATCCTGGCGTTTGCCAGGCAGGATTTCGATAAAAAAGTGATCATCCGGGATGATAATAATTTGTTGGATGGTATTGGTTCGGGAGTAAATATGTTGGGAGAAGAGCTTCAGCATTCTACCATTTCACTTAGAGAAAAAGAACAGTTATTAAAGGAGATCCATCATCGGGTAAAAAACAATATGCAGATCATTTCGAGTTTGCTCAATTTGCAATCGGATAATATTGTGGATACCAAGGTATTGAGTTTACTGAGGGAAAGCCGAAACCGAATCAATTCCATGGCATTGGTGCATGAAATGCTGTATAAATCCAATGATCTGAGTAAGATTGGTTTAAGAAACTATATAGAGAGCTTAACAAGTAGCATACGTCAGTCTTATGCTTCCTCAGATGCCGATATTGTGTTTGAATATGATATCAGTGAGGAGATTTGTTTTGATATTGATAAGATGATCCCGATAGGGTTGATTTTAAATGAAGTGATCAGTAATTCCCTGAAATATGCGTTTCCGGATAAGAAAGGAAAAATCGATCTGGTATTAAAACCTTTGGAGCATCAATACATATTATCGGTAAGTGATAATGGTATTGGATTTAAATCGGATTTTGATGTGGATAAGGATTCTCAGTTAGGTATTCAATTAATATATATGTTGACCGAACAATTAAACGGAACCCTCACTTTGGAGAGTAAGGGAGGAGTATGTTATTCTGTTCTTTTTTAGTGGAGAGCATCAAAAGCTTCTGCCTTGGCATCAAAGATCATGGTTTGTTGGGTAACCGGATGCTGAATAATTAATCTGGTTGCATGTAAAGCAATGGCATTTGGAGCATATGGTTCCAAAGAACCATACAGTTCATCTCCTAAAATAGGGCAACCTAAATCAGCCAGTTGCACCCGTATTTGGTGGTACTTTCCTGTGTGTAATTGTATATCCCAAAGGAATCGTTTCCCGTGTGGACTTACAGTGTATGTCAGTTTTGCTTTTTCAGCAAAGGGTGTGTCTTCGGCAACAAGCACCGCTTTCTTTTTTTCTTTGCGATGCCAGTGTTCAATTATACCTGAAGGTGTTAAAGGGGCATTTGCCGTGATGGCCAGATAATATTTAGAGACCTGACGTTGGGCAAACTGCTCGCTTAGATTTTTGAGATAGTGTTTTTGTTTGGTAAATAAAACAATGCCACTGGTTACTCTATCAAGGCGATGCAAATGCTGAACATAGGGTTGCGTTTGGCCGCTTGTTTCTTTTAAATAATGTTTTACCTCCTGCAATAAGTTGGGAAAATTGTTACGATCAGGCTCTACCATTAGTCCTGCAGGTTTGTTGCAAACTAATAGTACATCGTCTTCGTGTATAATGTGTGGCGTTATGATAGTTTTATTGTTTTTCGAAATAATAGTCAATGATGTCTTCTTTTATCCACTCTTTTTCATGCAATCGATAAGCAGTTTTAAATACTTCATAAGCATTTATAATATCATTTTGCTTTAATAATATAATACCATACAATATGAATAATTGCCAGTTTTTGGAGTTTAGTTTATATACTTGATTTACATATTCCATAGCGGCGGAATCATTATTATTCATAAGTTCTATTGTGCCAAGACCAAGCAGACTATTACACTTGCTCTCGCTGGGGTCATAAGAACGCTGTAAATAGGTGTCTGAAACAATTATGGCTTTTTGAAACCATGTTTTTGCCAGCTCAAATTTATGTTTTGCAAGATATAGAGAGGCTATATCATTATAATCTTTTGCCAGAGGATCAATTGTAGGTTGTTCTTTTGTTTTTTGTAATAATAATTTTTCAAAGTTAGCGGTATCACGTAGCATGGTGTAGGTACTCAGTAAATTCATATAATCCTCGTCGGTATTGGTATCATAAGTTTGATATTTTTTTGGACGCAGTTCAATTACCTTTTTCATATACGTAACTGCTTTTTCCCGTTCGTCTAAAAGTAAATGAATATTTCCTAATAGTTTGGCTGCATAAAAATGTTTTTCTATTTCCTTGCTTTTAAGGAGGTTTTCAAAATAGGGTTTGTACTTTGTTAGCTTTTCTCTCTCGTTCCCTTTAAAATTAAATCTAGCCGCTTCCATATCAAAACTGGTGTCTGTAATGGCACGAATTGGCATAAAAGTTCCTAATAGAATTTGTTGTGTAACGCGGTAAATATATTCTGTATTGGGATTAGCCTTAAATCGTACCCTGAAGTCATCCATTAATGGAGTATTGGTAATAGAATCAAGAGGATAATTCCGTAACTCTTCTGCGGTTTTAAATTTAGGTAATAGGGTTGTAATATTCATGATATAATATAACGGCACGCCTATATAAAAACTCGAATCGTTAGGATAGCTTGAGAGATAACGTTTCATAACCTGCAGTGATGAATCTGTTTTTTGATGAAGAATATAATCAGAAGCTAATGCAGCAGCAGCTATTGAAAAATCCGGTTTTATGATAAGTGCTTTTTTATAATAATTCATAGATTCTTCGAAATCGATTGTGCCTGCAGAGGCATTACCCATTACATACCAGGCCAAAGCACTATCAGGATGCTGCTCAATAACTGTTTTTAAGATAGCTATTGCCCTATAGCGATAGTCATTAGCTTCTTTTGGCATATTAAGGCGGGCATAATAACCAGATATCTCCAGGCAATTATCTGCTTCTTTATTATCATGTTTTAGGTTTTTCTTTAATTCTTCTATGTATTCTAAACTTGCAGGATGTCCACCCTCTACAGGACTATTAAATAATTCATAGGAAGAGTACGATAGTCTAAAATTTCTTTCAAAGCCAAAACATTCTACCAACATGTCTTGTAGAGATCTGACTTGTTTTTCTGTAATTGGCTTTTTCAGCCTCACAGGTTGTGCATATATGCTATTTAAACAGCATATTCCAATTAGACTAAACAAAATAAATTTAATCATCGATTTAGCTTTATAAGTTTGGTTGATAATGCATATTGCACTGATAATGTCATTTTAAAATCTAACCTGATACACATCCATATTATTACGCTGAATGTTCAGCACTTCAAAGCCGCCATCCTGAGGAATAATTTCTTTGAGATCAAAGGCTGTACAAGCCTTGCTGAGTCCTTCAAAGATCAATGTAAATCCTTTGCCATCATTAAGTGTCCATTGAGGAGCGAAGGAAATATTAAAAGCAGTAATGAGTTTGGCGCGTTTACCGGTGTGGTGTTCAATTAAAAAAGTGGATGGCCAGATGCGAAAAGCGTAATCATCACCGCAGGTGCAATGCACAATGGTTTGACGCTCTTCGCTTTCAAGAGTTTTAACTTCTTCTTTTACTTCGGTTTTGGTCTCTGTTTTAATCATAGTTTTAATCAGGTAAAAATAAGCTTTATTCTTTTTGGTATGTAACGTATTTTCTTTGATTTTTTGGACGTGCTAATTTGGAAGGTGTGTCCGTCCGCTACATAAATAATCCGGTATTTATCTATTTGTATGTGAGATTGCGATCACGCCAAAGCGTGATCGCAATGACGACTAATTTGCGTGAGGGATTGTAACGGAAATCCTTTGCATCTTTTCGATGCAAAGATTGGAGTGTAAAGCCCGACGGCGCCTGTTCCTTGCGCCGGCACGCCCATATATTTAACATTAAATTAAAATTTAGTACTTCGGCCTTTGGCTACTGCTTTGGCGCTCCAGGGATCTTCGGGCCAGGCATGTTTAGGATAACGACGCTGTAATTCTTTTTTTACTTCGTGGTAGGTATTGTTCCAAAAACTCTTTAAGTCTGTTGTTACCTGCACAGGTTTATAACCCGGAGAGAGTAAGTGTAAAACGGTTTTGGTTTGTCCGTTGTTAACGGTAGGTGTATCTTCCAAGCCAAAAACTTCCTGCAAACGAACGGCAATAACCGGGGCTGCACCATTGGCAAAGTAGTCGATGCGGATAGAAGAACCGCTTGGTACTTCTAATTTGGCAGGTGTTAGTTGATGTAAGAGCTGCTGCTGTTCCCAATTCAGAGAATGCAACAAACAGTCGGCGAGATTGATCTTTTTTAGGTCGTCGGGCTTACGCACCTCTTTTATATAAGGACCAAGCCAGTCTTTAGCGCTCTGTAACAAATGAGATGTACTAACGTTTGGCAAATTGGCCTCCGGGTGCCAATGCTGTAAACTACTGATGCGGTTTTGAAGTTGCGTAAAAGCATCGCTGAAATCAAGAAGGCTTTCTCCTTCCAGTTTAATAGCGTGGCTGATGGCATCGAGTACTAATGCATCGTCAGGTTTTTGGAGGGGTTTGGATTGCAGAACAATGCTTCCGATCTTTAATTCGTTGAGGCACAGAAGGCCCCCTTTGCGGGTATCCCAGCTGATACTTTGTTTTTCTTTGACCAGATGAATCAGATCTTTGGGATTAAGTGGGGCGGCCATAAAAATTTTGCCAAGGCCATCACGCAGATCCATATTGGCAACGGCTAGCCAGGCTTCGTGTGCCAGGTCATCTTTATGTCCGGCCGCAGCGATCTTACCATTTGCCAGCTGAAACTGTGCATTATTGCCGGGTTTGGCAGAGGCAATGCGCTCGGGATAGGCATAGGCTAATAATAAGCCTGTCTCAAACGGATCAACAGGGTTGTTGTGGGCATCAAGGTTTAAGAGCTTGCGGTAGCTGGCCGCATTTTTTTCGATGCGTTTAAATTTATTATTGAAGGCATTCTGACTTCTGGCTCGTCTCAGTGCTTCGATGCGAAGATTCAGATCGATGCCGCTATCTTTTGGCAGGGGATCGCGTTCTTCTAAAATACCGGCAATATCACAACCCAGAGCTTTCATGCTATCTGTTTCGGCCAGTAACAGCATATGGGCGATGCGTGGATGACAGGCCAGTTGATGCACCTGTCGGCCATGGTCTGTTATTTTGCCATTGTCTATAGCGCCAATTTGTTGCAGAGTATCATAGGCTTGTTGTAATGAACTTTTTGGAGGCAGGGTTAACCAGCATAGTTTGGTGATATCATCTGTTCCCCATTTGGTGAGCTCTAATACCAGCGAACACAGATCGGCTTCCATTATTTCAGGAATACGATGCTCTGCCATACGTTGTTCTGTGGCTTTGGTCCACAAGCGATAACACACGCCGGCAGTTAAGCGCCCGGCTCGTCCGGCACGTTGATCGGCCGCATCTTTGGAGATGCGTAAGGTCTCTAAACGTGAGAGGCCGGAGGCGGGATCGAAACGGGAACGACGTCCAAAACCCGAATCTACCACGATGCGAATGCCTTCGATGGTTAAAGAGGTTTCGGCAATAGACGTGGCCAGTACAATTTTGCGTTTGCCGAATTTATTGGGCATAATGGCTGCATACTGTTCGTTTTGGGGCAGCATGCCATACAGTGGGTGTATATTGAAGTCGGATAATTGGTTTCTTAAAATATCTTCACATTTGCGAATCTCTCCTTCTCCGGGTAAAAAGGCCAGTACATCACCGTTATGTTCTTTCACGGCACGGGCAATGGTTTGTGCTACTAATTCGGGTAACAAAAATTCATCAGCATCGTTGGTATGTAGAATCTCTACCGGATATTGACGGCCCTGACTTTCAATGACCGGCGCATTTAACAGGTTTTGCAATTGCGGAATGTTTAAGGTGGCCGACATGATCATTAACCGTAAATCGGGCCGCAATACCTGTTGTGCTTCTCTGCAAATGGCTAATGCCAGATCGGCTTGCAGGTTGCGTTCATGAAACTCATCAAAGATCACCAATCCGTATTGCTCCAGGGCATTATCGCTTTGCAGCATGCGTGTGAGGATTCCTTCGGTAACGACTTCAATTTTTGTTTGTGCGCTCACTCTGTTTTCGAAACGAATGCGGTATCCAACAGTTTGCCCTGCTTCTTCGTTCAATAAATCGGCCATGCGCAGGGCAATGCTACGCGCTGCCAATCGTCTTGGTTCCAGCATGATGATTTTTTTGCCCTGCAGGAAATCCTGATCTAACAAGGCGAGTGGGAGCAGGGTACTCTTTCCGGCACCGGGAGGTGCGCCCACAATCAGTGTTGACTGCTCGTTTAAGTTTTTGCGAACATCAGGAATGATCTCTGCAACGGGGAGTTGTATCTGTGAATAATCGAAGGGCATAACGCGTGGTAAAGGTAAGGATTATTTGTAATTCATTTAGAGGCTTGTTTGGGCGTGTCCGCCAGCCGGCGGATCGGGCTGTCACTTCAATCTTCGCATAAGCTAACGCTATGCGAAGGATTTACGTTCGCATCCCTCACGCGCTGCTCCGATCTATAAGAGATTGAATATGAATCGGAGTGCTATGATTTTGTGCAGCAATAAAATTGTTAGGGGGGTATTTGTTTGAGCGTGCCGGAGCAAAAGGCAGGCGCCGTCGGGCTATTCGTTATCATCCTTAATAAAAGCTTCTTTTACTTTTTTTCTTAGTCAAAAAAAGTAAACAAAAAAGACAAGCCAAAAATATGCACTGCCCACCTCTTGGAATTCTACGGATTTTACGTTTCGTTCCACTACACTAAATCCTTGAATTCTCAATTCACCGCTATGTCTGCCCGCATTTTTGGCATCCCGCGGGCTGCTCCGATCTATGAGAGATAGGAGTGCTATGATTTTGTGCAGCATAAAAACAGGAAGGGGTTATTTGTATGGCGTGCCGCCGCCGCCAGTCCGATAGCCGCCGGATCAGGCTATTTCTTAAATGAGTTGTATCCTTCCTGCTGAATGTGTATTATAATATTAAGTAATTGGATATTGTTCTATTCTTTATTTATTGCCCTTCAAAAAAAAAATTGATCATGAAGCCCTGCAACTCAACTATTGTATTTGTTAGTATTATTCTAATGCTATTTGTGGTAACACTTGTTTCACTATTATCTTCCCGTTCCATTCCTCCTAAAAAACAGTTACTTATATGGTGTGATATAGATAATTCACATTAATATTGTAAATCTTACATATGTAATATTTGTCAATAAATACAGGGCTTCCAGGATTAGTGTATGTCGAAAAAATGTTCTATATTTAGTAGATAGCAGCTTTTGTATGTAATTATGGATCCAATTATATGGAGATATTTTTTTTGCAATTCTCTTATAATTTAATCCAACCTTATGAAATGGAAAACAGAAGTTAAAATTACAAATGCCGGTTTTATTATTACCATTATCTTTCTCCTGTCGCTCGGGATTTTTTATTATTCCATGTTTCAAAGTAGTTTGGACAAAGAGAATAACGCCAAGCATACCTACCGCGTTCTGCAAACCAGCAAAGAGCTTCTTTCCAACCTGAAAGATGCCGAAACAGGACAGCGCGGTTTCATCATCACCGGCAATGATTCTTTTCTCATTCCCTTCTCTCGTTCTATGGAGTTAAATGCCGCTTTGTTTAAAGAATTAAAACAGTTTACATCCAATAATCCGCACCAACAGGAACGATGCATCCAGCTGGAAGATCTGATGAAGGAAAAATACGTTCTATTGCAGAAAGGGATAACAGTCAAACGGGAGTTGGGTACCGGTGCCGCCGTAAAGTTTATTAAAAAAGGGGAAGGTAAAAAGGTGATGGACGATATCAGACAAGTCTTTGCTGAATTGGACCATGAAGAACAACAACTTTTGGAACAAAGGGAAAAAGATACAGATAGGGTAGAGACCCTCACTAAACAAATCATCCTTATCGGGATAGCATTGGGACTTCTGGTATTTGTGTTTATTTATCTGAAGTTAAGGAAACAGATCAGGCGACAGAAAAAAGATGAAGAAGAACTCTTTATCCGAAAGGAGTGGTTTACGCAAACATTGTCCAGTTTATGCGACGGAGTGATCGCTACCGATACCAATGGAATCATTACCATGATCAATAAAGCTGCCTGCGAAATTTCGGGATGGAAACATGAAGAGGCTACCGGAAAGGATATTGACGTGGTATTTGAAATATCCAACGAAGATTCGGGTGTGAGAATGCTGAGCCCTACTACCAAAGCACTCCGAACCAATCATGTGGTGCTCTTATCCAATCACACGATCCTGAAACGAAAAGACGGAGGAATTCTGTTTATTGACGATAGTGGAGCTCCCATTCATAATCAGGATAGTGAGATCATCGGTGCCATTCTTATTTTCAGGGATATTACGGAGAAAAAAATGGCTGATCAACAGATTCTGGCCTCTAACGTGCGATTCACCAAGATCTTTGACCTTAGCCCGGTGGCAATTTGTATTTCCGGTCTCGACGATGAAAAATTCCTCTATGTGAACGATAAGTTTTGTACAATAGTGGGGTTTAGCAGGGAGCAGATGATTGGTAAGAAGTCGAGTGACCTTGGGATCACGAGCGGCTACTGGCGCGAAAAAATAGGGGCGCAGATCAAAACTACCGTGGGACCTATTCATGGAGTTGAGATAAAACTGCGGAACGCCAACGAACAAAAAATAGACATGTTGAGTTCTTTTGAGTCCATCGAAATTGATAATCAGATATGCCTGCTGAGTTCTTTTATTGATATAACAGACAGGAAACTGGCTGATAAAAAGATCCATCAGCTGCATCTTGATCTGGAGCAAAAGAATAAGGAAGTTATGGATAGCATTCATTATGCTAAAAATATACAGACCGCCTTTTTGCCAGAACCTTCCGAATTGCAGAACCTTTTTCCGGAATCGTTTATTCTGTATAAGCCCAAGGATATTGTTTGCGGGGATTTTTACTGGCTCAAACATACGCAGAACAAGATTATCCTGGCTGTTGCCGATTGCACGGGTCATGGTGTGCCCGGTGCGCTTATGAGTATGATCGGTTCTCAGAAACTGAACGATGCTGTACTGAACAGTACAGATGTTTCGGAAATACTCCGGCAGCTTAACGTGGGAATCAAAACGTCGCTTCGTCAATCAGAAGAAACCTATTCTTCCAAAGACGGAATGGATATTGCCCTTTGTAGCATGGAATCCGCATCGGGTGTGGATGGGGAGCTCAGGTTTGAATTTGCCGGAGCCAACCGGCCATTATTTATTATAAGGAAAGAAAGTACAGAGATCACAGAGATCAAAGCCACGAAAAAAGCCATTGGCGGATTTACAGATAGCGAGCAACATTTTGACCGGCATTGTATGACCATGCAAAAAGGGGATACTTTTTACTTGTTTTCTGATGGGTATGCTGACACGTTTGGCGGACCTTCGGATAAAAAATTAATGGTGAAAAAATTCAGACAGATGTTATTGGATACGCAACACCTGCCTATGAAAGCACAGGGGCAATATCTGGACGAATTTATAGAGGACTGGAAGAATGGCACGGAACAACCTGATGATATTTTAGTGATTGGTGTGAGGTTGTGATTTTAATAATAAAATTAAAATTCACCCTCAACCGTCATCGCATTTTTGGCATCCCGCGCGCTGCTCCGATCTATGAGAGATTGAATATGAATCGGAGTGCTATGATTTTGTGCAGTCCCGATAGCTATCGGGACCTCACGCACGGCTTCGCTCAATGTTTTGTTTTTAAAACAGTGTGAATTATGTAATCTATTTTAATAATTATGTAACAATCCGGTCATCGAATAACATCACTTTTGCGCCCAATAATCATCACTAAAAATACCTTATGAAAAAAATAATGATCATCGCTATTGTAGCAACAGCCAGTACTTTTGTCGCTTGCAAAAAAGAAAGAACCTGTACGTGTACTTACAATAATTCGGGTTCTTCCAATACCTATACCGAAATCACCACCTACGATAAAACGTCTAAAAAAGTGGCACGTAACAGTTGTACTTCAGGAAAATCCTACGATCAGGCACATCCTGCCGATATTCAAACCAGAGTGTGTGATTTGAAATAGAAAGATTTTTTTATACTCAGGATAGATAGCCCTTTTTAGGGCTATCTTTTTTATATGCACTAAAGTAATGCCCTAATTATTACCAGCTACCACCGGAACCGGCACCTCCTCCGGCACCACCGCCATAACCTCCAAAATCACTACCGCCTGAGCTGCTACTGCTGCCACCTAAGCCATATAAGCCTCTACCAGAAAAAGTATTTCGATTCATAATCACTATTTCAAAGATGGCGGCTATCTCTTTTAAATCTGGAACTTTAATGTTTAAGCGTTTGAGAGCTATTGCCTCTGCTAAAACAATACCTGTTCCTAAAACCGATAGTTGCTTTTGTAAGAGTTCCGGATTTTTTAATAATGCAGTCGTATTGTTTTCTATGGTTTCAATAGCATTATTGTAGGCTCGTTTGGCTGCACGTCCTTTGACGGTTAAAAATAAACGTAACCAAATTAAGCCCATGGCTTTTACGTCTTTATAAACATACTCTGTTCTGAATTTCCGGAGGTCGTTATGTAGTTTTAAAAGTACCTGTTCTTTAATTTCGTGAACTCTTAGCGCTTCATTAGGAGTGAACAAAGAGAGTACAAAGGTTTCGGCATGTGTGTAGCTGTTGGAAGAGTTATAGGCATTTCCTAAAGATACAAACAAGCGAGGGCGTTTGCGTTTTTGCTGCGCATTAATATAAATGTCTTTATAATATATTTGTAAGTGTCCACCTAATACTAAACTTTCAAATGTATATTTCAACATTTCTTCCGGAACAGCTCTGCGGGGGCTGTAGAGGTAGTAGTATTCCTGTGGTTTTAATATTATACTCATAGCTAATTGATGACTCTAATATAAGTATGGAATTAATATGTTTTCATTCCCTATAAACTAAATTAATGGTTTGACAGTATATTTTATAAAAAATCCTCCCGGTAATGAGAGGATTTTAATTAAAAGAAGATAAATTTTCTTTCAAACAAATTTACTTTGTTTTTTACCCGGGTTAAATTTTCATTCAACATGGTCATTTCGTCTTTGTTTAAAGAATAGCGGATGGCGTTTTTATAGGCCTTTGCTGCTTCGCTATAGTTGGCGTTTATTTCGTGTGCTTTACCCAACTCGTTGTAAAGTACAGATTTTACAGTTCCTTCAATCGCTAAGGCTATATTTACATGATCAACCAACTCGTTGTACCTGTTCAGGAAATTCAACAAATAGGTTAAGTTCATATAAGGAGCCGGATAATCGGCCGCAAACTTAATAGCTAATTTATAGTGATATTCAGCTTTTGCATTATCATCTAATTTGGCATAGTATAACCAACCCATGTGGTTATGGGCTCTTCCGTATCCCGGTTCATATTCGAGGATCTCTTCCAATACTTTTTTACCTTCAGCAAATTCGCCTTTGGTAAAGTAATCATCTACTTTCAAGAAAAGTTCTTCTATCCATATATTGTTCTCTTTCATGTTTTCTGTTTTTATAGATTCATTGTCTTTGTTTTTTCAGAGCAACGCATACACCACGTTTGCTACTTATTTTTTTGTCGGGAAGGCAGGACTCGAACCTGCAGCCACATGCTCCCAAAGCACGCCATCTAGCCAATTGAAATACTTCCCGTTTTGTTGTTATTGTTTTTATTTAGTTAAACTTTTTATTTCATAAAAAAACCCGACCATTTTGGGGTCGGGTTATAATTGTTTTAAATTATACACACAGATCCCTGTCAGGTAGTGTTACCTGGGTTAAACTTGTTTATGGGTAGCATATTACGTTGATTCATTTTTATTTTTTTGGAAATAAAAAACCCCGATGTTTTGTCGGGGTTATATTTTACTTACTATAATTAGTTTTAGTTTAATATAATCCCATACATAACGGTAGCGGTGAAACCCCTACCGGGCATACGTTTTGGCTATATGTAAAACTATGTTTCATGTTTGTTTTTATTTATTTGTGATGCAAATGTAAATTATTTTTTTTAGTTGTCAAGTATTTATTTTTTTATTCTTGCTGAGCGTGCGGTTTGTTGTTTGAAGCTGATGCTCTGAAACATCAGCAAAATTAACCATTTTAAAGGTTAATTAAAATTAATATAAATTATAGAATTATTTTTTTGGCTGAGTGAATGTATGCACTCATTTAGTGAAATAGTTTTATTGGCGTCTCATTAAAACAAATTGTGCGTTTTAAAGAATGCTTATATAATGAACGAACAAAGACGGAGCCTTTGATAGCCTAGTTCTCCCACCACTTAATGATCAGTTTATTTTGCTTACTCAGGCTTTGGTTGGGGGTACTTAGTTCTGCTCTCATATCCGTTACCTGTTCAATCCAGTTGCTTTCCCAGTTGGTAGCAGATGGCATTGGTTGAGTGCCGGCATGATTTAAGTGAATGCTGGTGCGTATGGTTTTGTAGGTGTTAAATACGGCTCTCTTTCTTCTTTTCAGATAAGTGTTCATGTGATCGTGTTTTTTTGTGCGGCGAAGTTAAGAGGCTTATGTTGCAACAAAGGGTTTGTTAGTATTACCAAATTATTAAGTTTAGAGTTATAATTTTTTTTTTTAAGGCTCTGCCCTGATTTGAAGTGCTTTGCGAACATCCCAAATTATCTCGGTGAATGCTGGCACTTTTGATGCTCCTTTTCTTATGGGAACAGATACCTGTGCCGATGAATTAAAACGATGGTGTTGGGAGCAGAGGTTTATCAGTACACTATGGCATTGAGTAGGATTTATCGCAGCATAGCAGATGCTGCGGAGCGGGAGCCATGCTATTTTTGTTTTAAATAGTAAATGAATAATAAAATAGGGAGGTGTAAATATTAACAGTTGTGTATTTTATTTTTCAGTTTTTCCAATTAAAGGTTTTAATTGCGCAGCAACTGCTGCTTCTATATCGTAAGTTAATTCCCTGTCATCAACTTTAATATAATAAAATCTAAGTTTTAGTTTTTTAGGAGCCCAATGCTTTAGCTGGATAGCAAAAGTATGTTTATGACCAAATCCTAAATGTTGACGAACTCTGCTATGCACGTATTGTTTAATGCTGCCGACATATAAAACAGTACTATTATTCTTTTCTGCATCAGCTCTTAGCTGAGCTGTAGATCTTCTTGCATCATTACCATCTTCATCTTTATTTTCTTTTGAGCGAAAGGCTGTTAAGTTATCCAGTAATTCTTTTTTAATTGAAATGTCAACTACTTCAAATATATACACTACTGGTCCTGTTATACTTTCCAGAAAATTTAATTGATTGATGCCAACCTTTTCTCCTTTTTTTCGCGCATCGACAGTTGGAGCAATTTCAGAAATAGTGAATTCTATTGGCTTAGAAAGGTTAAGTAAATTAATGCTATTTTCTAACTTAAGTTTCCTTTGATCTAAAACCTTTTTTCTATTTTCTATTATTTTTTTAAAATTCAGTTTCATTTAGCCTTATATTATTTCATTTTTATATTTTTCTTTCGGTTCACTACCATTAACACTATGAATTGAATTTGCTCCTCCAAATTCAAAACATGTATCAGGAATTTGAGGTCTTTTATTTATAGCCTTTCTTACTATTTTTTTGAAAGCCTCTTTCCCGTCCTCTGTTGTTTGATAATCAACTATTAGCAAAGCCTCAGTATAATCAACTACCGCTAAAAGCCATCGCTTTATTAAATCGTTTATATGATCATCACGAAAGCTATATCCAATAATATATAGTTTATTGTATTTGGCATATGTAGAATAATCCTTAAGATTTCTGAAATAAAATTCAAAAGGATACTCATTCATTTTTAAAGACTTACCACCACCAGTTATAATTGCAGGTGTAAGTGGCCATTCTCCAGAATTTATTCTGTCATAAATGTCGTGTTGGAAAATATCTTCGTTCCTTAATTTTATTGCTTTGTTTCTTTCGAAATCATAAAATAAAGAAAGAGAACCATGTAAATGATGAAGTT
>JACQAK010000192.1 GCA_016194985.1 Bacteroidota bacterium | reverse complement strand
TCTACTTTCACTTTTCTACAACCTCTTTGGCTTTCACAAAAGAAATGTCATCTATAAAATAATAGGCTTCTTTAAACCCAAATTTAAATACATTCATACGAACCATGTCTTTTTTCACATTAGGTGAAAAATTACCAATTGTAACATATTTTTCGCCACCGTCGGCCAGGTATTTTCCTGAAATTTTAAACCAGCGATACCCGTTGATAAAACTTCCTTTCTTACTTACCGAATCAATTAAAGCTGATCTCACCACATCTCCCTGACTTTTATAGCCCACTTTGGTAAATAATGCGCCAAAGGATTTTAAACTGGCATTGCTCCAAAAAGCCAATCGGATATACATTTCAAATTCATAAGTAGTACCTCTGTGCAGAGGTTCGGCCAGTTTTACCTGCAGGAATTCTTTATATTTTTTTTGAAAGCGCAACCCGGCATAGCAGCTGCCGGTTCTGGCTCCTTTTTGAGAAGATGTGTCGTTACTGATGGGTTCCTGATAAAAATCCACACTGGCAATTTGTTGCCAGGGAATGGCCTGTTTAATATTTCCGGATTTCTTTCGGTAGTTCTCAAAACTACCGTTTGGAACAATATTCTTAACAATAACTACAGGTTCCTGAGCCAATACAGTCAAAGAAACTGCTATCAGAATAAAGAAATATCTTATTTTAAGCATCATATTATGTTCGCAAATGTAAGTTTTAGACTATATTCGATAAATATTTGTTATTAACATTTGTTATTCTGAAAAAAAGTGTATATTTGCAATCCAATTTAAAAAACAGATTAATACTTTAATAGAATGGCAAATCATAAGTCGGCAATAAAAAGAATCAGATCCAATAACGCTAAACGTTTACAAAACCGTTATTATGCAAAAACAACCCGTAATGCAGTAAAAAAATTACGTGACACAGCTACTAAAAAAGAAGCAGCAGCGTTATTACCAAAAGTAGTTGCTATGTTAGATAAATTAGCTAAAAAAAGCGTAATTCACAAAAACAAAGCATCAAACTTAAAGTCAAAATTAACTAAAAGAGTTAATGCTATAGCAAAATAATAGCTCTTACAACTATAATTCAAAAATCCTACAGAAAATGTGGGATTTTTTTTTATTTAATACCAAATTAATTAGGCTTTAAACAATTATTTTATAATTTTGTCGAAATAAAAAAACATATAACTCATAATAATGATGAATACTAAAACTTTACGAAACTTAAGTCTTGCTGTTGGCACAACCGCTTTATTAGTAGGTTGCAATGGATTAGGGAAAATGGTAAAAAAACAATCTACTTTTTCTTATGATGTAAAACCGAATCCATTGGAAATGCATGGAGATAGCGTAGGTTTTAGCGTTACCGGAAAGTATCCTGCTAAAATTTTCGCTAAAAAAGCTACTGTTACCTTAACTCCTGTAGTTAAATATGCCGGAGGCGAAAAAGCCCTGAAACCGGTTATTTTGGTAGGTGAAAAAGCAACAGATGCCGGTCAAAAAATCAGCTACGAAAAAGGTGGTACTTTTAGCTATACATCAGAAAAATTTGCTTATGAGCCGGCAATGAAAGTTGCTACTGTAGAGTTACGTGCTCAAGGTAAAGTAAAATCAAAAACAAAAGACTTTACACCTGTAAAATTAGGTGATGGTACAATTGTTACTCCTTTATTAGTTCGTAACGACGAAAAAGGAATCTATGCAAAAGATGCATTTGTTAAATCTACACCAGCTAATCAAACTGCTAATATTTATTATTTAATTAATAAATCAGATGTTCGTGCAAGCGAAATGAAAAGCGATGAGGTTAAGAATTTAGATAAATTCATTACTGAAAACATCAACAACCCTTGGTATGAGTTCAAAGATATTAACGTATCTGCTTATGCATCTCCGGACGGTGAATTATCATTGAACGAAAATTTAGCAAAAGACCGAGCAAAATCAGGATCTAAAGCTATCATGGGAGAGTTCAAGAAAAACAAAAATAAAGATCAAAAATTTGGTAAAGAAGAAGCTAATTATGTAACTCAAACTACAGCTGAGGACTGGGCAGGCTTCAAATCTTTAATGGAAGCCTCTTCTATTGCTGATAAAGACTTGATTTTACGCGTTTTAACCATGTACACAGATGGAGATCAACGTGAAAAAGAAATCAAAAATTTATCAAAAACATACACAGAAGTTGCTGATAAAATTTTACCGAAATTACGTCGTTCTGTTTTAACAGTTAACGTTAATAAAAAATCCCGTACTGATGAGCAAATCACTAAGTTAACTACTACTTATGCTGATTCTTTATCTTTGGAAGAATTATTATATGGTGCTACATTAACAAATGATGTAAACAATAAAATTGCGATTTACACAGTTGCTGAGAAAAACTATGGTAGCGACTGGAGAACTTCAAATAACTTGGGAGTTGCTTTATTAATGAATAATAAAGTATCTGAAGCAGGAGAAGCATTTAAACGTGCTGAAACCAAAGCTAACGGAAACCCAATTGTTATGAACCATTTAGGAATCATTGCTGCTAAAGCAGGTGACCGCAAAAAAGCAATGGAATATTATGACAAAGCTAATGGCGCTGGTCCTGAAGTAAATTATAACAAAGGTATCATGAATGTTCGTGATGGTAAATATGCAGATGCGGTTAGTAACTTTGGAGACAACAAAGGATTTAACAAAGCATTGGCTGAGTTATTAAATGGCAACTCTGGTGCAGTGGTTTCTACTATTGACGCTAGTAATGAAAAAGACATGGCTATGTCTTCATACTTAAAAGCAGTAGCAGCAGCTCGTAACAACAAAACAGCTGATGTGATTTCAAACTTAAAAACAGCTATTGAAAAAGATGGTTCTTTAAAAGCTTGGGCTAAAGATGATGCAGAGTTCATTAAATTACGTGACAATGCTGATTTCAAAGGCTTAACTAACTAATTAAAATAGTAGTATTAAAAAAGGCTCAATCAGATGGTTGAGCCTTTTTTTATGGACAAAAATTGCATTGTCTGTTTAAAATCTGTTATATTTAAAAACGATAACGAATCAACACACTATGGCCAAAGTTATTCCGTTTAGAGCAATACGTCCTGAAAATGATAAAGTACATCTGGTTGCTTCCCGTTCGGTTGACGGATACAATTCTGCTGAGCTAAGAGATAAATTAGCTGGAAACCCCTACTCTTTTTTACATGTGATTAATCCTGATTTTGAAGATGGTATTAAAACCAAACCGGGATCAAAAGAGCGATTACAAAAAGTAAAAAATCATTTTAAAAAGTTTGTCCGGGAGAAAATATTTTTAAGAGATGAAAACCCTTGCTATTATTTGTATCGCCAAATAAAAGGATCCGACGAATTTATTGGTATCATTGCCTGCACCAGTATTGACGATTATATCAATGGCGTTATTAAAATACACGAACAAACATTAACCACGCGTGAAGAAAAATTAAAAGATTATCTGGAGGTGTGTGAGTTTAATGCAGAACCTGTTTTATTCTGTTACCCCAACGATCAGGTGATTGATGACATCTCTGACGATATAGCTAAAACGCGCCCTGATTATGATTTTACTACTACCGATAAAGTAAGACATACTGTGTGGGTGGTAAATTCCCGAAAAACAGTAAAGCTTATAACCGAACGCTTTGCCGCTATTCCTAATATTTATATTGCCGATGGACATCATCGCTCTGCGTCTTCAACTCTTTTAGGGAAATTAAGACGTAGTACCCGAAAATCCTACACAGGTGAAGAAGCCTTTAATTACTATTTGGGAGTGTTTTTTCCGGAAACACATTTAAAAATATACGACTACAACCGTGTAGTGAAAGATTTGAATAATTTATCAGTAAACGAATTAATTTATCATCTGAAAACAAATTTTTCCATTACCGAAGTAAAAGCCAGCGACTACAAACCAACTCAAAAGCATGAAATATCGATGTATGTTGATAATAAATGGTATTCACTGAAAGTAAAAAACACCATCTACAACCCCAACGATCCTATTGACAGCCTTGATGCTGCCATTTTAACCAAATATATCCTCTCTCCTATTTTAGACATTCATGATCTGAAAACGGATAAACGCATTGGTTTTATACCGGGCGTAAGAGGAAGCAAGGAGTTGAAAAAGCAGGTAGATGAAGGAAAAGCAGCCATTGCTTTTGGGTTATATCCGGTTACCATGGAACATTTAAAATGGATTGCCGATACAAATCATATTATGCCTCCAAAATCAACCTGGGTAGAACCTAAAATGCGCAGCGGGTTAGTGATTTATAGTTTGGAAGAATAGATTAATTTTGATAATTAGTCAGCGAGACAATTTAAAAATGATTGATCAACCTATTGAAATATCTGTTGTAACAAATGATGAAATTGATTTATTAAGAACAATCAGTATCCAGACATTTACAGAAACATTTGCTGATCAGAATACAGAAAGCGATATGCTACATTATATTTCTGAAAAGCTGAGTACTGAACAATTATTTCAGGAATTACATTCACTCCATTCGGAATTCTACTATATCAAATTACAAAATCAGGTTTTAGGGTATTTAAAACTTAATTCGGGGGCAGGTCAAACAGAAAAGCAGAACGGCTCAACACTTGAAATTGAACGCATCTATGTATTAAAAGAATTTCACGGAAGGCATCTTGGACATCTTCTTTTGCAAAAAGCAAAAGATATCGCCCTAAAAAATCATTGTGAATACATTTGGCTGGGTGTTTGGGAAAGAAATACCAAGGCTATTACCTTTTATAACAAACATGGCTTTATTGCATATGATAAACATATTTTTAAATTAGGGAACGATGAGCAAACCGATATCCTGATGAAATTAAAATTAAATTAAAAACATGTCTATTTCCGAAAACATTAAACATATTACTGCTCAGATTCCTGATTCGGTAACACTAGTGGCTGTTTCCAAAACAAAGCCCAATTCCCTGCTTTTAGAGGCATACGAAGCCGGACAAAGAGATTTTGGCGAGAACTATGTACAGGAACTGGTTGATAAGCATGAGCAATTACCTAAAGATATTCGCTGGCATTTTATAGGGCATTTACAAAGCAATAAAGTAAAATACATTGCACCCTTTGTGTATTTAATTCATGGTGTGGATAGTTTTAGTTTATTAAAAGAAATTAATAAACAGGCTCAAAAGAATAACCGTGTGATTGATTGCCTCTTACAACTTTATATTGCGCAGGAAGACACTAAATTTGGATTGGATTTTACGGAAGCTACTGAGTTATTGAACTCTGCAGAATTAAAGGAATTAAAATCCATATCGGTGAAAGGTTTCATGGCGATGGCTTCCAACACGGATAATCAAACACAAATACAAAAGGAATTTGCATCTCTTAAAAAATTCAGCCAGAATTATCCCGAATTACATATCCTGAGTTTTGGCATGAGCGGTGATTACCAGTTGGCTATACAGGAAGGTTCAACGATGATACGAGTTGGCAGTAGTATTTTTGGAGAAAGAAATTACAACAACTAAGTTATTTGGTCATTTCTTTTAAGTTTCTGGCATACAAAGCCACAAATATCACATCCACTACAACCATCACTACCAATATAGCCATTGCAATCATTGTATTATTACCTCCCGGAGGACCCATCATTGCCAAAGAATTTTTACCCATGAATATAAAACTGGTATATGGCAATATTTCGGCAATTGCATAAATATAAAATCCTTTTTTAGTAAGATTCCACATCATCATCACTCCTAAAAAGGATAAAAGTGTATATACTAATCCTAAATAAGGGGCTACTTTAGAATAAGGATTATTTTGCATTTCGATCATTTGGTTTTCCATCTGATCGGCCATTTCAGGGTTTATGGTTCTTATTTGTTCCACATTTTTTTGCATAGCCTCAGGTGTACTTTGGTAAATACCCCAAATACCTGATAAAAAACTAATACCACACATCACAAAAGAAAGTATGCATAATACTTTTAAAAACTGAGAGCGTTTAGGTTGTTCAATGAGGTTATTATTATCTAAAAGTAAATTATCTTCCATCGTTATATTTTTTTAAGGTTAATCTTATTCATTATTAAACAAAAATCCCTTTCTTAAAGAAAGGGATTTAGTATTCGTTTTTAATTAGTCATATGCTTTAAATTAACAGCGTAAAGAACGATCCACACCATGGCAAATAGTAATCCTATTACTGCACCTGTGCCTCCAATTAATCCACCGCCACCAAGAAAAAAACCGGCAATAGCGGGAGTAATTTCTCCAACACAGTATACAAAAAAGCCTACTTTTTTTAATTTCCACATTTGCAATGCTCCATATAAACATAATAGAGAACATACTAATCCTATAATTAAGTTAGGAACAGCATTTTCCACTGCTTTTAGCATTGTTTCCTGCATTCCACTCATCATCCCAAATGCATCACCTTCTGCACTACCCATGTTTTCTAAAACCACTGCTGATGCTTTAATCGAGAAATAACCCCAAATAGCACCAATAAATGCCAAACCACATCCTACAAAACTTAAGATACACAATACTGTAATAAACTGAGGTCTTTTAGGTGCCTCATTTATTGGTTGATTTTCCATTAAAATATTATTTTCCATAATTTATTTGTTTGTATTTATAAAAATTGAAATTATACATTATTCAGTAAAAACTCATGGAGGAATTATTAATTTATTAACATGCCTTATGCCAATAATAAAGGTCCGAATACAACTAAGAAGAAAAGTATGGTTAACACTGTTTCCAGAATAATATACTTCCTTTTTATCTCAGCTCCGGTAAATCCTGAATAGCATAAGACCGTTAATCTAAAAAAGAACTGAGATACCAAGAACAAAAAACAGCCAAAGGCATATTTATTAAACACTTTTCCCTCTGCAAATTGAAAATGAGTGAATGCTGAAAAAGCTCTCGAAAAACCACAGGTTGAGCAACTTTTACCGGTCATACTCTTAACAATACAGCCTATAGGATGATTGTTAGGGTAAAAAAAATAGGAATAGCCTAACGCTATCCCTATTAATACTACAAAAATGAAGTTTACAATACTGTAAGCATTATTTTTGTTTGTCATTATGTTAGTGTTGTTCTAATGAATCAGTAATGTTTTCAATAGCCTGATTCATTTCCATTCTAAGTTTAGCTGTATCTAAATTTTCTAAAGTTTCTTTCAATTCTTCACCAACTGCAGATAATTTAGAATATTGCCATCCTGCAATAGCAATACCAACAATAGAGCATACTAATCCGGCAATAGCCATACCTTTTGCAGCTCCTGCTTTATTAGCCTGAATAATGCTGATAACGGATAATACTAAACCAATAATACCAGGGAACATAGCATACATACCAAGGCAAGGAACAAATGATACAACTGCTGCCAGTATTCCTAATACTAACCCGGCTATACCTAGTCCTTTTCCTGCTTTTGAATTTGTTGTTGTCGTTGTTTCTTCCATAATTTTTGTTTTTAGTTATTTAAAATTGTTTGTTTACACAAAAAAAGAACAATTTTACTGTTTAACCAAATTTAACGCCTTTAGTTATCAACAAACATCTAATAATAACCTTATTTTATATACAAAAACCATCGATTCATCTAATTATTTAACTTCAACCAACTGGCAAAGGAAACCGAGTCAGTTACCTTTTGTTTAAGCTTAATCGTATCAAAATAAGTCGCCGGTTTTGATGATTTTACCAGCTTTATGGTTTTAAGTTCCTGGTTGGAGGAAACCGTTAATTCGATTTCTGAATCCTTAAAATAATTCATCCATTCACTAAAGTCATTTTTAAGTGTATAACCATTTACGGCCAAAATTTCATCCCCTATGCTCAAGCCGGCTTTCCATGCCGGAGAATAAGGGGCTATTAAAGACACTTTTCGGTTATTGCCAAAATCAACAGTTTTAAATCCATATACCGAATCGCTGATCAACAAATTAGGGGATTTTATAAATTCGATATCCAGATAAGAAAAACATTCCGATAACGGGACCTCAAAATCTTCGGTGCCATATACATATTTATCGAAGAATTCTTTTAATGATGTACCTGCTATCTTTTCACATACGGATATAATATCCTGTTCAGAATAACCTCTGTTTTTCTTTCCAAACTCATTATACAATTCTCTGCAAACATCCCTTAAGCCCTTTTGATTAGCGGTATGCTTCATGATGAGAACATCCAGCATAAATGCTACTAAATTTCCTTCATCATAAATAGAAGTTTTGCGATAGGGCGCTCCCGGAACGTAGCCATCGAGCCATGTTTCCCAACTGGAATGAGCGACTGATAAATTAAAACGTCCGTAATTATGAAAATGCTTGTGTAAACGTTCTTCCAGTGTATCAAAATAATCCTGCGTGCTAAAGACACCACTTGTTAACAAGAGCAAGTCGCCGTAATAGGTAGTAAATCCTTCATATACATAACCTGTACGTGCATAATTTTCTTTAGTTAAATCATAAGGTAGCATTTCAACAGGGCGAATGTATTTGATATTCCAGGTATGAAACAATTCATGACAGGATACTCCCAGTACATCTTCGTATGTTTTTCCTTTATTTAAAGCATATCCGGGGCCTATGGCAATCACAGTTGATTTTTGATGTTCTACTCCATGATAAAATTTAAACGGAAGAATTTGAAATAAGAAATGGTATTCCTTTACAGGAAAATCACCCCAAAACGATAATTGGGCCGCGGTAAATTTTGAAAAATCGTTTTTAATTTTTTCGAAATCAGGCTTGCATTCTCCTGCAAAATGCAACCAGAATTTAATGCCTTTTACTTCATAAAAGTCTGATTGGAGTCGGGCACTGGCAATAACCGGGCTATCGGCCAGCTCATCAAAATTTTGAGCTTTTAATATTTTACCATCAGCTGCTAAGGAAGTGGCTATTTTGTAGCTATCCGGAATATCGAGTTCCATGGTGTGTTCTTCCTCCATTCTGCCTGCAACATACATACATAAATGTACCGGATTTATATATAACTGGGTATCGTCGGCATAGCAATTACCGGCATTGATTTCGGAGGTGTAATAACTGTATGTTACTTTTATTTTTTTAGCGCCATTGGTTTCAATCACCCATAGATCTTTATTTGATTTTTGATAGGAGAGCGGTTTTTCCTGTTCATCAACTACATCTACCCGCTTAATATTTTTAGCAAAGTTTCCCAATTCGTATCGCCCCGGGCGCCAGGACGGCAATTGCAATTCAACTGTAGAAGAAGAGATTTGGTCAATCGTTAAATCCACATAAATATAATGAGATTGCGGATTTTTAAGGTATAATTTATAATGGATCATAAACAAAATTTAGCACCTAAATTATATAAAGCATAAGTAAAAACAAATTATATTTACGGTAATTAATGAAGCTGGTCATTATATCCCTTTTTGTTACAATTACTTGTTGTGCACAGGTAAACGATTCTTTATTATACCAGATTCAACATATTGAAAATGATACCGAAAGAGTCAATCAATTATATAAAACAGGATTCGACTTAAGAAATACGGATCCTGAATTATCTTTTAAATTTGCCCTTGCTTGTGAACAAGAGGCCATCAAAGCAAATTCTCCAAGGCATTTGGCAAAAAGCTATAATTTATCAGGTGTATTATATTACAAAAAGGGAGATTACACAAAAGCGCTGGAGTATCAGAAAAAATCTCTGGCCATCAATCAATCCATACATAACGAAAATGGGATTGCTATTAATCAAACCAATCTGGGTAATATTTATAGTGAGATCAATTATATGAAGCTGGCCGAACAATCTTATTTACTGGCCCTGCAATCCTACAATAAAACCAATAATACCCAGCATATTGCCCGTTCTTTATTAAATATTGGTGTATTAAAATATAATCAGAAGCAATTGGATGCTGCCTTAAAACAGTTTAAAGAAGCATTGGTATATGCTAACCAAATTGGCGACTATGATTTAATTGCGTCCTGCTACAATAATACCGGAACCATCTTAAGAGAACAAAATCAACTGGACAGTGCTC
>JACQAK010000191.1 GCA_016194985.1 Bacteroidota bacterium | reverse complement strand
GTCAGCACCAAAACATGGAAAGGAATGGGAACAGTAGAATATATTGGAAAAACTAAGCCCACTGCAGCCATACATGATATGATGTCTTATGAGCTTCCGGGTTTATTACCCTCACATTTAAAAGTCACCCCAAATTTAGAAGGCTCTGTTTTTAATTATGAATCGGCAAGCCATCTTAGAGAAATTTTGTGTAAATTGCTTGATGAAAAAGGATTGCTTGAACTATGGAAGAAGAATGCAAAACTAAATTCTTTGAATTTCACGGCGGAAAAGATCCGCAAAGGATTGCCTTTTTAAAATTATTAATAAATTAATATATGCCGATCTCTCTTGTAACCGGTGGTGCGGGTTTTATTGGAGCTCACGTAACTAATGAGCTGATTAAAATGGGTCATAAGGTCGTTGTTTTAGATGATCTAAGCGGGGGTTTTGAAGATAATTTAAATGCACAAGCTGTCTTCGTGAGGGGCTCCATTACCGATTCAATTCTTCTGGAAAAATTATTCAAACAATATTCCTTTGATTATGTATATCACTTAGCTGCTTATGCAGCTGAGGGATTAAGTCATTTTATAAGAAGATTTAATTACGAAAATAACCTTATTGGAAGTATTAATCTAATTAATCAATCCATAATACATAAAATCAAATGTTTTGTTTTTACGTCTTCTATTGCTGTTTATGGAACAGGTCAATTACCCGACCCTTATGGAATTTCCAAGTTAGCTGTTGAAATGGATCTGAAGGCGGCCCACGAAATGTTTGGTTTAAATTACATCATATTCAGGCCACATAATGTTTATGGAGAATACCAGAATATAGGAGACCGTTACAGAAATGTGATCGGTATTTTTATGAATCAGCTTTTACAAGGAAATTCATTGACCGTATTTGGCGACGGAACACAAACACGGACTTTTAGTTATATAAGTGATGTTGCGCCTCACATTGCAAGATCACCTGCTATTCCTGAAGCTTACAATGAAGTTTTTAATATCGGGGGCGATTTGAATTATTCGGTTAATGAATTGGCAAGAACCGTTATGGAGGTGATGAAACTTGAGCAAAAAATTAATTATCAGCCCGCAAGAAATGAAGTTTTGCATGCTTATTCTGACCATTCCAAAGCAAGTAAAATATTTGATCTGAATAACGCGAACTTTGTCTCCCTCGCTGAAGGTGTATCAAAAATGAGCAATTGGGTTAAAACCGTAGGCGCACGTTCAAGCAAATACTTTAGCAATATTGAAATTGAAGAAAAATTGCCGCCTATCTGGAGAAGCTGACAATAGAAATTCTTTTAATTAATGAAGAAAGTATTAATTCTTGCTTATGATTTTCCACCTTATGTATCCGTTGGTGGGTTGAGGCCGCTAAGTTGGTATAAATATCTTCATGAATTTGGAATATATCCGATTGTGGTAACCCGTCAGTGGGGAAATAAATATGGTAATCAATTAGATTATATTGCATCGAGCGAAAAAGATGTAGCAATAAAAGAAGAAGATCGTAAGGGCACGATTATAAAAGCACCTTACAAACCAAACCTTGCAAATAGGTTAATGCTAAAATATGGTGAACAGAAGTTTAAGTTATTTAGAAAATTACTTACAGGATATTATGAATTAGCCCAGTTTCTTTCTATTACCGGGCCAAAATCCTCTCTATTCAGGGCCGCTGATGAATACTTAAAAAATAACCAGGTTGATGCAATTATTGCAACAGGAGAACCTTTCGTATTATTTCAATATGCGAAAAAACTTAGCAGGAAATACAATCTTCCGTGGATGGCAGATTACCGAGATCCTTGGTCTCAAAATCTCAGTGCAAAAGAGAATTTTTTGTGGAAGCATTGGAATGCGTATTTTGAGATTAAAACAGTTTCGACTGCAAAGGTAATTACAACCGTAGACAATTACTTTAAACATTTAATTTCAGGTTATCTGGGAAACAGAGAAGTAAAAGTTTTAACAAATGGATTTGACCCCGAAACAATAGAAAAGATTGCGGGTATAAAACAGAAAAATGAGACGTTACAAATTGCTTACGTTGGATACATATACAAGTGGCATCCTATAAAGAGTTTTTTAGCTGTGATCTCAAAATTTATTAACCAGGAAGAAAATATCAGATTATGTGTTAATTTTTATGGTATAAATATGCCTGAAGAATTGAATAATTTAATTTTGAGGGAATTCGAAAATCTTACAAACCATGTAAAAATATTTCCAAAAATACCTAATGAATTATTAATTAAAAAATTAGCAGAAGAAAATTTACTACTACTATTTAATTATTATTCGTTTTCAGGGACAAAAATATATGACTATTTAGGATTGAAAAGATCGATATTATTTTGCTACACAGATGATGAAGAGGCAAATCTTTTGAAAAAACAATTTTATCCTTATTCAAATTCAGGTACTATTCCGGAAAATTTACAAGAGAGTATCATTCATAAAACAAAATCAGGTTACCTGTTAAAAGACGCTTCGCATTTATTAAAAAAATTAGAAGAGCTTTACAAAGAGTTTTTATCTAATGGATATATAACATGCAATACAATTGATGCGGATAAATACTCCAGGAAATATCAGGTAAAAAAAATGGCAGAGATTATTAAGAATGATCTACTCAATTAAATAGTAAGAAAAATAGCTTAAAACAGGAATAGTTAATTCGCATGTTGCACAGAAAAATCATATTTTCCTTTCTAAGACTGCTAAGTATTTTTAAAATACCGAAAAAGAAATTAGAGCAGAAAATTACGGTTGTTTGTTTTCATAGAGTATCGCATGAAATTGATCTCTCTTATCCTGCAATGCCACTTGATATTTTTCACTCGTTGATAAAATATTATTCCGAAAATTATTCAGTAATTCTTCCGGATCAAATTTCACAAAAAACAGACAAACCTAAATTAATAATAACTTTTGACGATGGTTATAAGGATTTCATCAACATTGCCTTGCCTATTTTGGTGCATTACAATATTCCTGCCATTATGAATATAGTAGTGCAGCCCCTGCTAACCGGAAAACCCTTTTGGACCCAAAAATTATCGTATGTAATAAATAAAAAATTAGAATTAAAAGAAAATTTAGACATAGAAATTGGAGGTCAACACAAAAAATTTACCTTAACTCCCGAAAACGCAGAAAAAATCACACTGGAAATTTATCGCCTTCTAAAAGACAGTGCTACCGAAACCCGAAGTATTATAATTTCAGATTTAATGGAGGAGGCGGGAATTGGACCTGTTAATTTGCTTATGGATGTTAATGATTTGAAGTTATGCATGGCAAACAATATCCTTATTGGATCGCATAGTTATTCCCACGAAATTTTAAGTGAAAAAACAAGCGACGTGATACTTGAAAAAGAAGTGAAGGAATCTAAAATTGAGTTAGAAAAAATAATCGGGCAGGCCATAACTATTTTTGCTTCCCCAAACGGCGAACTAAATCAAAAGATCTTAAACCTGGCTAAAGAAGTTGGATATAAATATTTTTTAACTACAGAAGAAAATATTTATTTACCCAATAGTGACTCTTCCATTAATGTAGTACCCAGAATATTATTATATGACAAAACCGTTAACGAAAATATCTTAAGAACAAGACTTTTTCATGCCAATTCAAAAGCATTATTTAAAATGAAGAATAAGTAGATTATATAAAAGCTATTTCCACAATGGAAGAAAATTTAAAAAGCTACACCTCCAAAAATGTAGTTAAAAAATATAC
>JACQAK010000181.1 GCA_016194985.1 Bacteroidota bacterium | reverse complement strand
GAGATAGTGGGTTCGTTTAATGCCGACGCACAGGACTCTGTATTGGAAGTGAAAAAAGACGTTAAAGTAGGAGAGAAGATCGCCTTGAAAAATATATTTTTCGAGAATGGACGCTATTATTTATTACCGGAATCCTATTCGGAACTTAATAAACTGGCACAATACCTTTTAAGAAATCCACACATGGAAGTGCAGATTAATGGACATTCTGATAATGTAGGATCAAAAAACAAGAACCAGAAAATATCCGAACAACGTGCGCGGGAAGTATTTGAATACCTTATAAAAAAAGGCGTTCAAAATAAAATGTACTTTAAAGGTTATGGAAGCTCTTTGCCTATTGCCAGTAACGATAATGATATTGATAGAGCAAAGAACCGGCGGGTTGAATTTGAGATCATAAAGAACTAGTCAATATGACAATGAGGTAATGTGACAATTAAAATGATAATTCTAATCATCGGCTAATTGCCGAATTAACTAACAGACTAATTTTTTATATGAATTTAATAGAAAAAAATAACCCTAAAACAATCAGAGCCTGGTCGTTTTACGATTGGGCAAACTCAGTATTCCCTTTAGTGATAACCTCAGCCATATTTCCTAATTTTTATGACTACGTTACCACTCATGATGAAGCTAAGAATTTCATCGGACATACAGTTTCCTTTTTAGGATTTGAAGTAGAAAACCAAAATATATATTCATTTGTATACGCTTTTGCTTTATCAATTGTGGTTATCATTACACCTTTACTAAGTGGTATTGCTGATTATTTGGGTAACAAAAAGCGCTTTTTGCAGTTCTTCTGTTATTTAGGTGCTATATCCTGTATGTGTTTATTCTTCTTTAACCGCATCCATCTGGAATTAAGTTTTATTCCATTTGTAACGGCTACGGTAGGTTTTTGGGGAAGTTTGGTATACTATAATTCTTATTTGCCCGAAATAGCCTCAGAGGATATGCAGGATAAGGTAAGTGCCCGTGGTTTTGCTTTGGGATATTTTGGAAGCTCGTTGTTATTAATTGTCTGTCTCGTAGGTATCATGGTATTTCATATGCCTGCCAAATACAGTTTTTTATTGGTAGGTATTTGGTGGATGGGTTTTGCACAGTACACTTTTGCTAATTTACCTAATAAAAATCATCAGGCCCATGGATTAGATAGAAACGGATTACTCTCCAAAGGGTTTAAAGAGTTGAGAGGTGTTTGGGCACAGATCAAACAGATGCCTCAGTTAAAACAATTTTTATCAGGTTACTTTTTTTATAATATGGGTGTGCAAACCATTATGGTGGTGGCTGTATTATTTGCCCGAAACGAAATAGACTGGGGTGTTGGTGAGGCCGCTGAAAAAGCCAAAACCAGCTCTTTAATTATTAGTATCCTGATCATTCAATTTGTGGGGATTGCCGGATCTTATCTGTTTTCGTGGTTGTCTACCAAAATAGGGAACATCAGATCTTTAATGTCGTCTATTTCGATCTGGATTTTTATTTGTGTATTTACGTACCTTGTGGTAAGAACACCTGTGCAGTTCTACATTGTTGCCTTTTTGGTGGGGTTAGTAATGGGAGGAATACAAGCCTTGTCTCGTAGTACATACAGTAAGTACCTGCCTGTAACCGATGATAATACCAGCTTTTTCAGCTTTTATGATGTGGTAGAAAAATTGGGAATGATTCTTGGCACTGTGCTGTTTGGTGTTATTAGCCAGATAACGGGTGGTATGAGAAATTCTATACTATCGCTAATTGTGTTTTTTGTAGTTGGCATGCTGGCCTTAATACCACTGGCAAGAAAGACCTCCTCTAAATAATTACCATAAAGGACTATTATTTTAGATCCAACTTTTCTGCTCGCATACAGTTGCTTTAATAGTGTCTTTTCCTTTTTTGGAAATTGCAAACAGCTAATGAGGCAATATGGATGATCTGAAACTGTTGATAATTAATGGTCTGAAATTTATCCGAATCCTTTTCAATAAAAAAGCTCCTGTGCTTTTACAAAGGAGCTTTAAATAATTTAAAAAATAAAAAAATTATGCCTTTTTGGCAAATAAGTTAACTTTCGACTCCTGACGTTTTAATAAACGGGAGATATTCTTTTTGTGAGTAATGATTAACAATGCTGCTACAAATAAGGAAAAGATCAATAGAGTTTCATTTTGATTTTTAAGCACAACATTTAAAAAGAAAGGAAAGCTTAATCCAGCCGTCATAGATGATAAAGACACATATCGGGTAGCTAATAAAACAATTAAAAATGCGCCTAATACCATTAAACTGGTGAGTGGTGTTAAACAAATAACAACACCTAAAATTGTGGCAACTCCTTTTCCTCCTCTGAAACCGGCAAATACCGGAAAAACATGCCCTACCAAAGCAGCAATACCCAAACCTAATTCAAGATTAACAAATTGATTGCTGTCAAATACAAAAGGAGACAAATGAGCTAATAAAACGGCTAAAGTACCTTTTACTACATCAATACATAAAACAGGAATACCTGCTTTTTTTCCTAATACCCTGAAAGTGTTGGTAGCACCGGCATTTCCACTTCCAAACTCCCTCACGTCAATACCGTAATACCGTTTTCCCCACCACACAGCGGTAGGAATAGAACCTAATAAATAAGCAGCAACAAGAAGTGAAATAATTAAAATCGTTTCCAAATGTGTTTAGTTTTAGTTACACAAATATAACAATTATTTAAAACACTTTATATACTAAAAAGTTTAGTAAAAGCTTGAAATTTTAACAGTAAATTGTTAAAACTAAATCCTTTTTAAGCTACCAAAATCATTTCATTCTTTGCAAACAATTATTTTTCACCAATTACAAAAATATAGCTATTTTCACACCTCTTTAAAACTATGATAAGTTACGTTAATGGGCAAATTGCCGAACTAAATCCTGCCTTGGCAGTTATAGAAGCTAATGGTGTGGGTTATGGATTACTGATTTCATTAACTACCTATAGTCAGATACAGGGAAAAACAACCGCTAAACTGTATGTGGAAAGCGTGTATGTAAGAGACGATAATCCGCGCTACTTTGGATTTGCAGATCCCGAAGAGCGTGAGTTGTTTCGTAAATTGATTTCGGTATCAGGAGTGGGAGGCGGAAGTGCCATTTTAATGCTGTCGTCGCTGACAGCACCTGAGATTGCGGGCGCTATTAACACAGCCAATGTAGCCTTATTAAAAAGTATTAAGGGAATTGGCGAGAAAACAGCGCAACGTATCGTTGTTGATTTAAAAGGTAAAATGGGCAAGCATGAAGGTGGCATTTCCCAAATTTTAAATCCATCATACAATAAAAATAAAGATGAAGCGTTAATGGCACTAGTTACATTGGGGTTTCCTAAACTGGTGGCCGAAAAAGCTATTGAAAAAGCAACCAAGCAACAAGGTGTAGCTACTGATAATGTGGAACTGCTGATAAAATCAGCCTTAAAAAATATGTAATTTAAAGAGTGGTAAAAGGAGTCGTAAAATTTCTTATTGTAGGTTCTGTGTCGGTTGGCTTAATGAGCATTGTGGTTGGTTCCAAAGCCAAGCCCGCTCCGTTAAGCAAGCCTCATTACCTGTATACTCCTTTAATGCCCGTTGATTCGCCTATTGTTACCAAAGACGACCTGCCCTTTAAATTTAACGACAATAACGGGGGACAGCCTAATTATGATGATAAAAGCGGGTTATATCTGAGCAATCCATCTAACATCAAAACCGAAACAAATTACAATCCTAAAACAGGTAATTACGATATTACTCAAAAAATAGGTGATATGGATTACCGTCCTGAAACTTATGTAGAATTTAAGGACTATCAGGATCAGTTATTTAAAGAAGCAGTTAAGAATCACTGGAAGTCGAAAATAAAGGCAGAAGATCTTCAAAACCAAACCAAAAAAGGGACTTTACCAAAACTTACTATTAACAGCGAAATCTTTGACAGGATCTTTGGGGGAAATACAGTAGATATTAAGCCTACCGGAACAGCCGAATTAATTTTCGCCTTAAACCGTAATAAAACCCTTAACCCGGCTATTCCTCAGCGTCAGCAAAAGGTGACCAATTTCGATTTTAACATGAGGATTCAGTTAAACTTAATCGGAAAGATTGGTGACAAATTAAAAATAACAACCAGCTATAATACAGAAGCATCGTTTGATTGGGAGAATCAAATGAAACTGGAATATACCGGTTATGAGGACGAAATTTTAAAGAAAATAGAAGCAGGGAATGTTAGCTTACCATTAAACAGTACATTAATTCAGGGAAGCCAGAGTTTGTTTGGTGTTAAAACACAGTTTCAGTTTGGCCGGTTAACGGCAACAACCTTGTTCTCACAGCAAAGAGGTAAAAAGCAGGAAGTATCCGTTCAGGGTGGGGCCCAAACCATGTATTTTAATGTGAACGCTGATAACTATGAGGTTAACAAACATTATTTTCTGGGGCATTATTTTAGAGATAATTACGATCAGTGGATGCAGACATTGCCGGTTGTAACAACACCGATTGTTATTACTAAAGTGGAAGTATACATTACTAACCAAACCGGAAGTACAGAACAGGTAAGAAGTATTGCTGCTTTTACAGACCTTGGAGAAGACTCTGCACATGTAAATCCGGTTTTAAGCAACTATAATGGACATCAATTAGCTCCTTACTGTCAGCCTATTCCTATCAGGTAGGGGAGTTCTCAGATCAATACACCTCCGGTCCTTTATACTTGAAATTATTAAAAAGTGGTTCTGTTACCAGCCCAAGATTCAGTACCTGGGATTTGATGATGAAAAACGTATATTCTTTAGGAGCATACAACTTAAATTCGGCTGATTTTAAATGTGATATTTATTACAATAACATTGAAACAGGTATTGATGTTCCTTATATTCCTTATGGAAGCTTAAACGGAAAATTATTGGTTCAGGTAATGAACCTCGATAAATTAAGCGTTAACGGTGATCCTTATTCGGATGGTGTATTTGACTTTATTAAAGATTACACGATTAATCCTAATAACGGCCGTATCTATTTATCTTCCAAAGAACCTTTTGGGAATAATTTACGCGATAAATTCAGTGCTTCGGATGATCCTACCGTGTATAATAAATATGTGTATCAGGAATTATACGATTCTACCCGAACAGTAGCTCAGCAATTACCGGAAAAGAACAGGTATAAAATTAAAGGGCAATATAAATCGGCTTCCGGATCCGAAATTTCCTTAAATGCCCTAAATATCCCTCAGGGTGCAGTTCAGGTAACGGCTAATGGTCAGCGATTAACAGAAAACGTTGATTATACAGTTGATTATACTCTGGGTCGTGTAAAGATTATTAACGAGAGTATCTTAAACTCAGGAGCAAACATTAAAGTAAGTACAGAGAGTAACTCATTATTTAATGTGCAGCAAAAAAGTTTGTTTGGTACCCGATTGGATTTTAAAGTGAATAAAGATCTGACCTTCGGTGGTACTGTACTTCACCTTAATGAAAAACCTGTTACTCAGAAAGTTAACATTGGGGATGAGCCAGTGTCAAATACGATCTGGGGCTTGGATTATAACTATAAAACAGATGTTCCTTTTTTAACCAGAGTTATTGATAAAATTCCGTTAATCAACACCAAAGAAATGAGTAGCATCACTACCAGAGGGGAGTTTGCGCAGTTGGTGCCCGGTAATGCGAAAGCCATAGGTAAAAACGGAAATTCTTATGTGGATGATTTTGAAGGGAGTATTTCTTTAATTGATTTAAAAAGTCCGTCAGCATGGTCAATGGCTAGTATTCCTCAGGGCCAGCCCGGTTTATTTCCCGAAGCAGTGCTGAGTGATGATATCGCTGTTGGAAAAAACAGAGCTCAGTTTAACTGGTATAATATCGACCCTTTATTTTATGGGCAGCAAAACACAAGTATTAAACCAGGGAATATCCCTGAGTCGACCTTCTCTAATAACTTTATGAGACAGGTTCTGGAAACAGAATTATTCCCCAGTAAAACACCTGCTAACGGACAACCGGTGGTTATGTCGGTTTTAGATCTGGCTTTTTATCCGGGAGAGCGTGGACCTTATAACTATGATGTCCTTCCAACCGGAACATCTGCCGGTATATTGCCGAGTGGACGCTTGAAAGCACCTGAAACACGTTGGGGGGGGATTATGAGACGTTTGGAAACCAATGATTTTCAGTCGGCTAATATTGAATACATTCAGTTCTGGATGATGGATCCGTTCAATAGCGATTACAATACTTCTACCTACCCTGATATGGATGCCACTAGCAAACCCAGTGGCGATATGTACATCAATATTGGTAACATTAGTGAAGATATCATCAAAGACGGGAAGATGTCTTATGAGAATGGATTGCCAGGCAGTCCTTCCGGTTCTAATGCAAACTTGCCAACTATAGAATCTAATTTGGGTAAAGCGCCTTTAATTTCTCCGATTTCAAATTCATTTGTAAATGATCCGGCCGACAGACCTTATCAGGATGTGGGGTATGACGGATTGCCGGATTCGGCTGAAACCAGAAAATTTAGTTCATATATTAGTGCTTTAAGTTCATTTAATCAGTCAAACCCTGATATTCAGTCAGCATTAAACGATCCGAGTTCTGATAAGTACCACTTCTTCAGAGGAAGCGATTATGATGGATTACCAAATGATCTGGGAAATACCTTACATCGTTATAAAAAATACAATAACCCGGAAGGAAACTCTCCAACCGAAGCCCAATATCCAGATGGTTATTCAAATTCAGCGTCCAATAATCCAAACATTGAGGATATTAATAAAGATAATACCTTAAGTGAAACAGAAAACTATTACCAATACCATATTAAAATCTCTCCTCAGGATCTGGATCCTAATAACGTGGGGAATAACTTTATCGTAAACGTTTTGGATGGTTCGGCTACTATCGGTAATACTCAAAAGAATGTAAAATGGTACCAGTTTAAAGTACCGGTATCCGAATTCGAAAAATCAGTAGGTTCAATCGAAGGATTTAACTCTATTCGATTTATGCGTGTATTTATGAAAGGTTTTGATAAACCGGTTGTTTGCCGTATTGCGCGTATGGAATTGGTTCGTAGCGACTGGAGACGTTATGCGTTTGATTTACAAAAACCGGGAGAGTATATTGCCGATGACGATAACAGTACAACATTTGATGTATCGGCTGTTAGCTTGCAGGAAAACGGACAAAAAAAGCCGGTAAACTATGTTATCCCTCCGGGAATCAACCAGCAACAAAATGTTCAAACAACCAATCTGGTATTATTAAATGAACAGGCTTTATCATTAAGAGCCTGTAATTTAAAAGATGGAGACAGTAGGGCCATTGTAAAATCAATGTCGGATATTGATGCCCGTTCTTTTGGAAAACTAAAAATGTTTATGCATGCCGAAAAATTAGGAACAGATCCCTTAAATGATGGTGATGTTACCGTTTTTGTGCGTTTAGGATCAGATTATAATAATAACTATTACGAATACGAAATACCGGTTAAATTAACTCAGCCGGGCTATTATGATCCGGCTACAGATGACGGCAAATATGCTGTATGGCCAACCGACAATGAGTTTGTGATTGATTTTGATCGGATCACTTCTGCTAAAATTAATCGTAATGGAAATGTAGGAATTGATCTGGCATCCATGCAAAAGCCATATACCGAGGCAGACGGAAATAATAAGATAACGGTAGTGGGTAATCCGAATTTAGCCAGCATCAAGAGTATGATGATTGGAATCCGGAATCCTAAGGATAATGGAGGATTACCAAAATGTGTGGAAGTATGGGTAAATGAGCTGAGGTTAACCGATTTCGTGAATAAAGGTTTTGGAAGTATCGAAAAGAAAATCAGTGAGCGGAGCAGGGAAACCAATTTCCAGTGGGATGCAGCCTCTACGTTTCAGCTTGGTAAATTTTTCCCGGTAAAATGGAAGGTGAATTTGCCTTTATATTACGCTTACGGGCAAACACGGATTACGCCACAATACAGCCCTTATGATCCGGATATTAAAATTAATAATCCTAATATTGACCCTGAACTAAAAAAACAAATTAAGAAAAATGCTCAGGATGTAACCGTTCGAAAAGGCTATAATTTCTCGAATGTCAGAATTGATGGATTTAAGAAGGATGGTGCTAAACCGATGCCTTGGGATGTGTCCAATTTCTCTGTTACATATGCCTACAATGAGACCACTCGCCGAAATGTAAATATTGATCACAGTATCATAAAAACTTATCGGGGGGCCTTATCCTATAATTATGCTATTACTGCTAAAGCCTGGGTTCCTTTTAAGAAGTCCAAATCAAAATTGATGAATAATAAGTGGATGGCCCTCATTAAAGAGATCAATATTACCCCATTGCCAAGCCGGTTTGGGTTTAATATGGATGTGAACAGAAGCTACAGCGAATTATTGAACAGGGATATCACCAGCTTTTATACCGGAAGCTCTGATAACCTTACTAAAGCACAGTTTAATAAAACATTTAATATTACCCGTAGTTATGATACACAATGGAATATTACCAAAAATTTAAAGTTTGATTTTACGGCGAATAATGATGGCCGTATTTTGGAACCTCAGGGTAAGATCCAAACAAAAGAACAAAAAGATTCTATTCAGAAAAATTTAATAGGACTGGGAACTACAACAAGCTACAGACATCAGGCGAATTTGAATTACCAGATCCCGATTAACAAAATACCTGTTTTTGATTTTATCAATGCAAGCGCAAAATATAGTGCTTCGTATACCTGGACCCGCAGACCATTTGCACAGGAGTCTATTGGTAATACCATTCAAAATACAAATACCAAAAGTATTAATGGTACATTTAATATGACCACTCTCTACAATAAAATACCTTATTTTAGAAAAGTTAATACGGGAGTAAATAATAAACCAAAGAGCAATCCAACCAAACCGAAAACGGCTGCTGACTCTGCCAAGAAAGCTGATCCGCAAAACTTTAAAGATATAGGAGAATTTTTGGCCAGAGGAATCATGATGATTAAACAGATATCGATGTCTTATCAGGAAACCAATGGAACGGCGTTACCGGGTTTCTTCCCAAGTTCGCAATATCTTGGTATGGATCCTAGTAAAGGCATGGCACCGGGTATGGCATTTGTGAGCGGTTCAAACGATAGTATTCTTCGTCATTCTATTGAAAATGGCTGGTTGGTTAAAAATCCAAATCAAAGTTTACCATATACCACAACCAATACACAAAATATTACGTACCGTGCCAATGTGGAACCTCACGGAAGTTTGAAAATAGAATTAAACGGAACAAAAACATTTGGACGAAACACCTCTTTATTTGTGAGGTATGATTCTTCACAGGTAGATAATGGCAACCACGGTTATTTATTTGAAACCCCTAATAATACAGGTAATTATAGCATCAGTGTATTTACTTTGGGAAGATCCTTTAAAGACAAAGGAAATTCAAAAGACGGTACTTCCGAGTTGTTCAGAGACTTTTTGTTAATCAGGCCGGATGTAGCTAAAGAATTATCCTATTCAAAAGACAGATCCATCCATGAATTAACAGATCCTAATACCGGAAAAACAACGTATGACGGGTATAGTAATACCCAACAGGATGTATTATTAGGGTCATTTTATCAGGCTTACACAGGAAAAAAATTAAAAGGAGTAGGAACAGATAAAATGTTTAAGCAAATCCCTTTACCTAACTGGACGGTGAGCTGGGATGGGCTTGGAAAACTGAAGTTTATGAAAAAGTACTTCCAGTCTGTTACACTTCGTCATGCTTACCGTTCAATTTATACTATTGGAGGATATGCTAATAACTTATTATATGTAGAAGGTCAGGATACCCGTGTGCCGGTACAAAACTCATCCATTAACGGGTACCAGCAAACGGCAAACTTTAACCCGAAATATACTATAGCAGGCGCAACTATTACGGAAGCATTTAGTCCGTTAATTAAATTTGATTTCAAATTCAACAAACCGGGCTTATTGGCAAACTTTGAGATTAAAAAAGATAAAACGGTTAACTTAAATATTACCGGCCCTCAGATTATCGAAACAAAAGGACAAGAGTATGTTATTGGCGTAGGTTACCGTTTCCCTAATTTAACGATCAAGTCTTTAAAAATTAAAGGTCAACCATTAAAAAGCGACTTAAATTTCAAACTCGATTTATCGTATAGAAGAAATATGACAGTAATCAGACGTATTGTTGAAGAAATTAGCACACCTACAGGAGGACAAAATATCATTACATTAAAAACAGCACTGGATTATCAATTAACACAGGCTATTAACCTTCGTTTATTCTACGACTGGATCAAAACAACACCTCAAACGTCTAACTCATTTCCAACGGCTAACACCAATGCCGGATTCAGTTTAAGATTTAATTTACAATAGAACCAGTGAACGAAAAATTAAGTATGGATGATCTTGGGCGCTTGAGTTCAGCGGAATTTAAGGCTTCCCCTAAAAACAAGATCATTTTGGTTTTGGATAATATCAGAAGCCTGAACAATGTGGGGTCATCTTTCAGAACAGCCGATGCGTTTTTAATTGAATCCATTTATTTATGTGGCGTAACCGGAACACCTCCTAAACCCGAGATCGAAAAAACAGCTTTAGGTGCCACCGAAACAGTTTCCTGGAAATATTTTAAAACAACACAGGAGGCAATTGATGATTTAAGATCCAAAGATTATTTCATTGCATCTATAGAACAGGCAAAAAACTCTGTTATGTTAAATAAATTCGCTAAACCTCAAAAACCACTGGCTTTAGTATTTGGCAACGAGGTTTATGGAGTAGAGCAGGAAGTCATTAACCAAAGCGATGTCTGTATTGAGATTCCTCAATTTGGTACAAAGCATTCCTTTAATGTTTCTGTAAGTATGGGAATTGTTTTGTGGGAAATGCTGCGTTAAGAGATCTAAAAGACTAAAGGGACTATTTGACAAAAGAAATAATATCTTTTGAATAAAGCGATCCCTTTTGTCCATTCTATCCCTTCAATCTCTATAGTCCCTTCTTAATGGTACTTATTAAATACATCCCAGCTTTCCAGATAAGCTTTTTGAAGTAATTCTCTGTTGAGGTTTAAAGGGATATTGTTTTTGTCAAAATAGTACTCTAAATCTTCAGTAGCCAGGTTACCAGTAAGTTCATCTTTCGCCATCGGACAACCACCAAATCCATGAATAGCTACATCGAAACGCTGACAGCCGCTTTTGTAGGCTGCTTCAATTTTTTCCTGGGCTTTGTCTTTGGTAGAGTGGAGGTGTGCGCCAATTTCTACATGCTTAAATTCCGGAATAATATTAGAAAACAAATAAGTAATATTTTCTTTATCAGATATTCCAATCGTATCAGAGAGTGCAATAATCTTTACTCCCAGATCACTCAGTTTCTTTGTCCATTGAATAACAATGTCGCTATTCCAGATATCGCCATATGGATTGCCAAAAGCCATTGAAATGTATACTACCAGTTCTTTGTGATGTTTAACACATAAATTCTGTATTTCCTCAACTCTTACTAAAGATTCGGCAATACTTGAATTGGTATTACGTTGCTGAAATGTTTCGGAAATAGAGAAAGGAAATCCCAGATACCTGATTTCGTCAAAAGCACAGGCATCCTGAGCTCCGCGAGTGTTGGCAATAATAGCCAGTAATTTACTTTTGGTATGAGAAAGATCCAATTGCTTTAATACCTCTGCCGTATCATGCATTTGTGGGATGGCTTTAGGAGAAACAAAGCTCCCAAAATCAATGGTATCAAAACCTATAGTTAAAAGAGAATTGATGTATTTTGCTTTTACGTCTGTAGGAATAAGGTCTTTGATGCCTTGCATCGCGTCTCTTGGACATTCTATGAGTTTCATAATAATCTATTTTTTAGGTAACACATGTAAATAGTTACGTACATCAAAGGTAATCTGAAAAAAGGAATAATCAACATCGGTATCCAAGTCGATACCAATGAATTATACCTGATGTTTTACAAGTTCTTTATTAATTTTTTTAATCAATCCGGGACCTTCATATATAAATCCGGTGTACAATTGAATAAGGTCGGCACCAGCTTTTAATTTTTCAATGGCATCTTCAGGGCTATGAATACCTCCCACGCCAATAACCGGAAAGGCATTATTTGATTTTGATTTCAGATAAGCTATAACTTCGGTACTGCGCTTGGTTAATGGTTTTCCGCTTAAACCTCCCATGCCAATGGCTTCTATTTCTGCTTTTGGATAAGACAAGGGCTCACGGGCAATAGTAGTATTAGTTGCCACAATACCATCTATTTTAGTGATTGCTACAATTTCAATAATATCGTCCAGTTGAGAGTTGGTTAAATCCGGTGCGATTTTTAATAATAGTGGCTTTCGCTT